>NZ_JBILVF010000259.1:0-2748 GCF_044370595.1 Mycobacterium sp. | reverse complement strand
TTTCGAAGCGCTGCCGGGCCGCGGCGACCACCGCCTCAAGGCGGTCCGCCCGGGGGATGCTGCGGCGGTTCGGTGGCACAGAGGTGAGCCTAATGAGATCTTGACTTACGATCAAGATCGTTCTTGACTGATGGTCAAGTTGTCTGCAGGAGGCCCAATGACGCGCACCAGCGAGACGGTCACGCTCACCGGTCTTCCGGAGGTGCCCCGCAATCCCTTGCCGTTGCGGCGGCAACTGAGCGCGATCCGGGCCTTCGACACCGGCCCGGAAATCCTCGGTCGCGCCGGCGGCCCGGTGACCCGACTTCGCCTGGGCCCCCGGTGGCTGGTGCCGCCCGTGGTCGTGGCGACCTCGCCGCGGGCGGCCCGCGACATCCTCAGTCGCAGCCCAGAGCACATGGAGCGCAACCGCGTCCACGACGAGATGCGCAGTCTGCTGGGTCCAAACCTGTTCGACCTGCGGTACCGCAACTGGCTGCCGCGTCGGCGCGCCCTGCAACCGGTCTTCACCAAACCCAACGTCCCCCGGTTCGGCGGGCACATGGCGGAGGTCGCCGAGACGGTCGCGCGCAGATGGGCCGACGGCGCCCGCATCGACTTGGACGGCGAGGCCCGGCGGGTGACGCTGGGTGCACTCGGACGTTCGGTGCTCGGCCTGGATCTCGAGGCGCGCACCGATGACGTAGCCGGACCTGTTCGGACCGCAGCGAACTACGTCGCCGACCGCGGAGCAAGTCCCGTCCGCGCACCGCGGTGGCTGCCCACACCCGCGCGCCGACGCGCCCGTGCAGCCAGTGCCGCCCTGCACACACTCGCCGGGGAGATCCTGCGGGCGTGCCGGGCCGATTCCGACCTTGACGCCCCACTGGTCCGGGCGCTTATCGCGGCCCGGGACCCCGAGACCGGCAGGGAATTGTCCGACACCGAAATCCGTTGCGAACTGGTCATCTTCATGCTCGCAGGCCACGACACCACGTCGACCACCCTGGCGTACGCGCTGTGGACGCTGGGTCACCATCCCGACATCCAGGACCGGGTCCGCGCCGAGGCCGCCAGTCTGGGCGAGCGCCGACTCGACCCGCAGGACGTCGAGAGCCTGGGTTACACCGTCGCGGTCCTGCACGAGGCGCTGCGGTTGTGCCCGCCGGCACCGATCGTCACCCGGACCGCGATGCGCGACATCGACGTCGACGGCTACCGCGTAGCTGCTGGCACCGAGTTGATGGTCGGCATCAACGCCCTGCACCGCGACCCTTCGCTCTGGGACAGGCCGCTGACCTTCGACCCCGACAGGTTCAGCCCACCGAACTCCGCCGGCCGCGACCGCTGGCAGTACCTGCCTTTCGGGGGCGGCCCCCGCTCATGCATCGGAGACCACTTCGCCATGCTGGAAGCCACCATCGCGCTGGCGACGATCGTGCGTGAAGTCGAACTCCGTTCTTGTGGAATCGCCTTTCCCGTCGTCACTCCGTTCACCGCCGTTGCCGCTGAACCGATCTGGGCGATCTCAAAAAAGCTGGCAACGTGAGTTCGGGGAAGCTCCTCTACCATCGTGGTTATCCACCGTAGGGAGGTGCTGATCCCATGCCCTTCATCGATATGCCCGATGCCCCGGGAATCATGGGGCCCATGCTGTTCCGGCCGCAGACGGCACGGCCGTTGTTCGATCTCGCTGAGGTCCTGCTGCGCGGTGAGAGCAGCCTGAGCCGCGGCGAGCGCGAAATCATCGCCGCCTACGTGTCGCGGCTCAACCAGTGCCAGTTCTGCCACACCGCCCACTCGACGTTCGCGGCGCTGCAACTCGACGGCGGCGCGGAAGTCGTCGACGCGGTGGTCAAGGACCCCGAAACCGCCCCCGTCAGTGAGAAATTGCGCGCGCTGCTGCGTCTTGCCGCGCTCGTACAGCAGTCCGGCCTGGCTGTCACCGAGGAGGCCGTGCAGGCCGCCCGCGCCGAGGGCGCCACCGACACCGAGATCCACGACGCTGTTCTGATCGCGGCCGCGTTCTGCATGTACAACCGCTACGTCGACGGTCTGGGCGCCGTCACCCCGCCAGACCAGTCCGGCTACGACGCGATCGGCCGATTGATCGTCGGCCTTGGCTACTCCGCGGCGGTTCCCCCGGTGCCGCAATCGGATTCAGGAGGGTAAGACCCGGTCCCGCATCCGGCCTAACTCGGCTGCAGCGCCGCGCCCCAGGCGAGCGGGTTGAGATTGCGGTACGGATCGCCGGTCCGCAGCTCCTGGAGGTCGGCGAGGATCGCCTCCAGCGCGCTCTGAGTCCGCTGTTTCACGGCGGGCGCCCAGGTGTCAGCCCCGGTGCCGGCGGGATGAGTCGTCGAAATCGGTTGACCGAAGCGCAGATACATCCGCTGTGGCCGGGGCAGCATCGTCAGGCCCAGACCACGTGTCAGTGGGATGCCGGTGCCTGAGAGACCGTGCAGGCGCTCCCCGATGCCGCGGGTCATCCGCTCCCAGGTGCTGTTGCGCTCCACCAGGCTCTGGAAGACATCGTCGCCGCCCACGAGGCCGACGGGGACGATCGGATAGTCATGGGCGACGGCAAGGCGCGCGAAGCCCGAACGGTCTTTCCACATCAGCCGGTATTCCTCGCCTTTGAACTTGAGCATGTCGCGGGCACCGCCCGGGAAGACCAGCAGAGCCTGACCCCGCTGCATCAATTCGGCCGCGACATCGGGTTGGCCCGGCACCGCGCCGATCGCCTCGGCGAGATCGCGGCGCAATCCC
>NZ_JBILVF010000123.1:0-10419 GCF_044370595.1 Mycobacterium sp. | reverse complement strand
GACATCGCCGCGGCGATTGATGCGCGAGCAGTTCTTCTGGCAGAGACCTCGGGCGGGTACCCCTTCGATGAGGCCTGCGCCAGTCCATGGTGGGCGCTGGCCGCCCACAATCCCGGGGTGCCCATTCCGCCGGCCTGCCTGGCCGCCACGCTGGAATTGGGCTGCAATGACGATGTCGATCCGCAGCGCGCCGCCGACCAAGCCAGGGCGCTGCTGCGCATGTTGGCCGGACGCGGCTTTGTCGAGGGGACAGCCGGTAACCCGGCGCTGTCCTGCCGCCCCACGGCGCTGACGGCGATGGCCCAGGTGCGTTCGCCGGTCACCGGGCTCGTCGCCTATCGCAGTCGGCTGGGTGATCTGGTCCGCAAGGGCGATCTCGTCGCCACGGTGATCGATCCGCTCGGCGAGGAGACGGAATTGCGGGCCGAGACCGATGGGCGGCTCTTTGCTCGCCACAGCCAGCCCTACGCCTGGCCGGGACGGGTGATCGGCAAGATCGCCGGGGAGATCCCGCTGGATGGCCGAACGGGCAATCTGCTCTCGGATTGATTCTTGTCGCGCAAAAGTCACGGCTGAGTCGATGAGCGGGTGATGAGTCGAGTCACCCGCTTTCGCGTCGGGCTGTCGGTGGGTTGTGGGATTGTGGGCTTGGGTCAGACCGCGTGGCGCGTCGCCCACCAGGCGTGCCAAGGCGGTATCCCGGGCTTCCTCGGGTATGAGCTCATTGCCCAGGGTGTTATCGGCCCCGGAGCCCAACAGCGTTTGATGAACGTCGCGATGCAGTACGCCTGTCCCGTGCAGTAACCGGCCACGCGGGCCCTCTGTGGTGTCGGACATGCCCGCTACATTCCGGAGCATGGGGGAAAGAAAATCCGACAACGGCCCCGCCGTCGCCGCCCTTGTGCTGCTGGGAATTGCGTTCATCTTCATAGCGTGGCCGTACTACCTCGGCACCTGGCTTGCTGTGCAATTCGGGGCAGACAACCCCTCGACGGCGCGGGATGTGACCGGCTGGGTTCTGGAAGTGCTGTGGCTGAGCGCTCTGGCATTTCTTGTCATAGGAACATCGCTCGACAAGAGGCGGGCGGAAGAAGAGGCCCGCCGCCGTGAGCTTGAGAAACGTCAGCGAACGACTGAGTTGGGGCGGGCGGGTGCGCGAGTCTTCGACGAAGCCGAGACTTCCGTGTCGAGAATCGCCGGATCCGAGGCCGCGCGTGCGGGCTGGCTGGGGGACCCCGCCGACTTCGACTTCCGGGCGGACCTTAAGTTCATCGCGGATAGCCTGCGCCGCGCCGAGGAGATCCGGAAGGTGACGGCGGACGCCTCCTCGATCAAGCATTTCACCGAGTCCGACAAACGAATGCTCAATGATGCGCAGCGGGTGGTGACCAAGTTGGAGGACTCGGTCAAACAGCGCGTGAAGCTCATCGGGGAGTGTGCCCAGCAAGCCGACGACATCGACCGTGCGTTACACGACGACCGCGAGCGTGTGGTGATGGCGAAGCGGCGGGAAGACCTGCGCAAGCGGCTCGGCCCGATTCTCTACGGCGCCGAGCAGATGCCCCGAGAAATCCCTTCGGAGTCCGCCGATGTGGTGAGCGCCCGGGCCGCTGCCTTCCACGAACTCAAGGCCCTCATCGACAAGCACCGGATCGAGTCGATCGGCTGATTGTGGGTCACGGTCCCAGCAGTCATCGGGAAAAGTCATCCGGAAAAGTCATCGGCAAGGCGAGAAACGGCAAGGTCGAAACACCGGCCGATGTACGTCATGCTCGACCTATGGACAGATTGGTGACGGACAGATTGGTGCCGGCGAGTGTGAGGCTGGTGGATCCCGCAAACCCTCCGAGCAGCAAGGCGCCGCTGGTGTGGGCTATCGGTGCGAGCATTCCGTTTCTGATGGTGATACTCGTCCAGCTGGTGTGGGTCGCGCTGGACGGCCGGGCGGTGTGGCTGCATGTGTCGGCCGCGGTGTTGACGCTGCTGGGCATCGTCGCGTTCGTGGTGGTCGCCCCGCTGTGGCGCTATCGGGTACACCGCTGGGAGATCTCGCTGGCACCCGGGCCGCCGGCGGTGTTTACCCGCAGCGGCTGGATCACTCAGGAACGCCGCATTGCGCCCATTTCCCGGGTGCAGACCGTCGACACCTATCGCGGGCCGTTGGACCGGCTGTTCGGCCTGTCCAATGTGACGGTGACGACCGCGTCCTCGGCAGGGGCGGTGCGCATCGTGGCCCTGGACAGCGAGGTCGCCGACCGGGTGGTGGCGCAGTTGACCGACATCGCCGCGATCGGCGCCGAGGACGCCACGTGAGCCTGCCTCCTGGAGGCCCGGTGGGCTGGCAGCGCCTGAGCCCGCGGATGCTGTTGGTTCATCCGGTGCACGAGGTGATGCGCCAGCTTCCGTTGTTGATCGGTTCGCTGGCGCTCGGATCGGCGACCGGTAATCCGTGGTGGGTGGTGCTGGCGGTGGTGTCGGCGGTCGCGTTCGGCGTCCTGCGGTGGTTTATGACCGCGTATCGGATTTCCTCCGATGAGATCCAGTTGCGCAGCGGGGTGTTGCAACGCAAGGTTTTGTCGTTGCCGCGCAACCGGATCCGCTCAGTATCCACCGACGCCCGGCTGCTCCATCGAGTCCTCGGCCTGGCCGTGCTGAGGGTGAGCACGGGGCAGGAAGGCCGGGGTGACAGCGAGTTCACTCTCGATGCGGTTGCGGCCGAACACGTGCCGCGATTGCGGGCCGTATTGTTGGCCGACTCGCTGGCCGTTGCGGAGCATTCCGGTGCACCCGGTCGGGTGCTGGTTCGCTGGCATCCGGGTTGGTTGCGTTACAGCCTGCTCAGCTTCACTGGTCTGGCGATGTTCCTGGCCGGGGTGGGTGTCGCTTCTCAGGTGGGAGCGGTTGCGGTGCTGCGTGATTCGCCGTTGGCGCAGTCGGGTCTGGACCTCGCGCAGCGGTTCGGGGCCGCCGCCATGGCCGCCGCTGTCGTGATCGTGGTGCTCGTGGCCTCGATGGTGGTGTCGGTGCTGCGCTCGCTGGTGACATACGGCAACCTGGCGTTGCGCCGCGATGCCGAATTGCTGCACCTCGAGCACGGCCTGTTGCGGGTCCGCGAGAACACCTTCGACATGCGGCGGCTACGCGGGGGAACGCTGCGCGAAGCATTGCCGGTGCGGGTGTTGGGCGGCGCCCGGTTGGACGCGGTGATGACCGGTGTCAACGGGGCGGGCGAGTCGTCCCTGTTGTTGCCGCCGTGCCCGGCGGCCACCGCGCAGGCCGTGCTGGCGGATCTGATCGCCAACTCCGACGCGGTGAGCGGTCCGCTGCGCGGGCACGGGCCGGCGGCCACACGGCGGCGCTGGACGCGGGCACTGGCGATCCCGGCGGTGCTGACTCCGGTCGGCGTGGTGGTGGGGGTGCCGGCGTGGTTGTGGGTGGCGTGGGCTGCTCTGACGGTGTGTTGCGCGTTGCTGGCCGCCGACCGGTCACGCTCGCTGGGACATCGGGTCTCGGGTGGTTGGCTGGTCGCCCGGTCCGGCAGCCTGGAGCGCCGCCGTGACTGCATCGCCGGCGCCGGCGTTGTCGGCTGGACGGTGCGGCAGAGCTGGCCGCAGCGTCGGGCCGGGGTCGCTACGCTGATCGCCGCGACCGCGGCGGGCGTCAAGCGCTATCAGGTCATCGACGTTCCCGTGGAGTTGGCCTGGTCGATCGCCGCGGACGCATCACCGTGGGTGGCGCACAACCGGTGGGCACAGACCTGACTATCAACTCTGGACCGACGCGACTGTCAGGGGCTAGCGCTCACTCATTCGGGTGCCAGCTCACTCATTGTCGGAAACAGCGACCGCACGGGATCGACCCACCCGGCCAGCCGATCGGCCGCCGCCGTATTCGCCCCGCCGCAAGCCAGCCCCTGGATCTTGAACCGCACGGTACCGTCGGCGACCACCGTGGCGGCGAATCCGGTACCTCCGGTACAGGCGTCCGCGGGCTGAGTCGAGACCAGTTCGCGTATCCCGGGAAATCCCTCGGCGACCAGATTCCAAGCATCGGCCCTCATGGGTGCGGTGCGGTCGGCCAGCACCTCGCCGTAGCTGTCGACGACGATCCGGGCCTGGGCGCGGTCGAAAACCAGGACGAAACTGCGGTGGAACGGCGGCGGGACCGAGGAATCGACGAACTCATAGGTAACGGTTGCCGACGGGGGCAGTTCACCCTCGCTCATCGTCCGCACCTCTCGCCCGACCCTAGCTCCCGGATCCTACCGACAGGCACACCGCCGATCCGCCGAACGGGCGCGACTTGGCGGCTGCTGGGCGGACACTGGATGGATGGTCTCCGAATCCAGCGCGTGGCCGGATGTTCCGGTCTGGTCGCCGCAGGTTTTTGCCGCTCGTAACTCGAACGAGGCACGACTGTTTCTGCAATGCCAGGGCGGTGAGGAGATCGAGTCGCGCGCCGTGGGGACCGAAATGCACGTCCTCGCCCGCCATCCCGAGGGGTTGCGGGTGCACCGGTTCACCCTGGGCGGCGGCGCTCCCTGGGATCCCACCGACTTCGGTGCGGGACGCAGCAGCATCCTGGATCCGGCTGAGTTGCTCTTCTTCGCCGACCGGGTGGTGCGCGAGCTTCCCAGCCCGGGTGATCCGGTCCATCCGCGCGCCGTCATCCGCCGTCTGCGCTTGGCCGCGGCCGCATTGCGGGAGGCCGTTAAGCTCCTTCCACCCGCAGGGGTCGCCGAGGCCAGTTTCTTCACCGGCGCCGCCAGGTCCTACGCGCAGGCCAACCCTGACCGCTTCACCGCCGCGGCTCTGCAAAGCTTCGCTGCCGCGCTGGACCGAGACGCCGACGAGTGGCAGCGACTGTGATGACCATCGTCGAGACGCTCACAGCGTTCCGGGACAACGCCATCACAGAGGACTTCTTTCTCAGGTCGGTGCTGCGGCATCGGACCTGGCACATCCCCGCCGACGAGTCCGACCATCCGGTGCTGTGGACACTCGGCGGACGTGGCTTCGTCGCGGCCCAGTCGACACCGACCAGCCCGGACGGCTCACAGACCAGCTGGATGGCGATGGACGGCCGGCATCTGGTGCGAAACCTCCCCTCCGACTGCGCCGGCGTGGTTTTCGAGTTGGGCACTCCCGCGGCCTGCGTGATCGAGTTGGACGGGTCCGCCGAAACTCTGGCGTACTGGGTCAGCGTGCTCGAGGTGGAGGATGCGCTGCTGAATCCCGCTCCGGGACAGGTCTCTTCGCTACTTTCCCACGAGTGGTTTCTGCTCTGCACAGCCGGCGGGGACCCACTGGTGGAAGCCTCAGACTTGTTCCGCGTGGTGCACGCGTTCTCCGCACCCGATCGGGTGCGCGACTTCCTCCACAGTAGGCCGGTCTACCGCCAGTCCCGAATCGTCAGCCTCCTCGGGCAGGCACTGTTCTCCAAACTGCGTCCCCGGTCGGATTACGACGCGATCCTGCTGCATCACGGGTTCGAAGCCACTGAGGTTGTCGGCCCGCAGGGCGCTGCCCTTTTCGACGACGGCGTGGACGGCCGGTCGTCGGCCAGGGTGCTGGCGGCCCGCACCACCGCCGAGATCCACCTTTTCCTGGATCTGGAGGGTGCCAGCCGCGACGGCCGCACGCACCAACTGGAGTATCTGGGTCAGGAACTCGTGGCCCGCTACACCGCAAGGGTGGCCGGGTCCCCCCGCACGTGGTGGTTCCAGCCGGTCAGCCCTTCTGAAGACCCGTTGGATCTGGGTTCGGGGCGCTCGGCGATCCTGTGCGCCGGCCAACTCGCCGATCTGGTCCGGCGATTACTACGGGCGCTGCCCGATGGCCCGGCGAACCTGTATCCCGACGATCGGCTTACCGCGGCCGGGGCCGCGCGATGGGCCCGTGAAATCGAGAAGATGCTCGTCGAGGAGTCCATCCCTCGGTCGGCGATCCGAACACCGGACGGCTCACGCTTTGTCCGGGAGTTCCCGGAAATGACCACCGCGGCATGGATCCGCAGTGCCCGCCACCACGCGGAGACTCTGGCGGGCACACGGTAATCCCTTCTCAGCCGGCGGCTTTCAGGCTTACCCCGGTCATGCTGAGATAACCCGTCCCGTCGGACGCGCTGTCCAACTTGCCGGAAATCTGAACGGTGCACGCGGCCCCGCACGCCTCCACCACGGCCCTGGCTTCGGGAGTCAGGTCGGCCTCTTTGACGAAGATGTCCACCGGCAGGCCACTGGCGTCGGTGATGTCCATCCCCTGCTTGTTCAGCACCCGGCACGGCAAGGTGCCGTCACTGCCGGGTGTGGTCAGAAGAGAACAACGCTCCAGGGTGACCGTACTGCCGGACAAGCTTTCCGCCTTGGTCACGAACTCTTCGCCGCTGAGGCCACCGGGGATGGGAGCGGACTCGGCGGTGGCCTGCTGTCCGGGCGCTGATGTCGCGGGCGTCTTGGTCTGCTCGGTCCCCCCGCAGCCGACAACAGTCAGGACGGTGGCCAACGCGAGGGCCGAGGGGATGAGGTGTTGCACTCGAATCATGGTTGTTCTCCTGAAAGACAACTACATGTGCATCTTGCCCGGCGTCGGTACCGGAGGTTGGCATTTTTGTCGATTAGGTAAGTTTTTCGGCTGTGCTTCGCGATCCTCGCCAGCGGGTGGGATTCGGGGCCGGATCTGGTGGCGCGGATCTGTCCGCGGGGCAAGGATGGGCCTGGTGCGATGCCAATCCGTCAGGAGATCCGTGTGACTGAGCCACCAGTGACTCCAGTGCTCGACGCCGAGGTGATCATCGCGGGTGCTGGGCTCTCGGGTCTTTCACTGGCGGCGGCCCTGCTTGATGCAGGCCTGCCGGACAACGCCCGCGTCGTGCTCGTCGATCCGCGGGAAACGTTGAGCGGCGCTGACCGCACCTGGTGTTTCTTCGATCTTCAGCCACATGCGTTCGAGGCCGCGATCACCCATCGCTGGAGTCGATGGCGCGTCCGTAACGGCACCGATGAGGTGATTCGCTCTGCGCCGGGAATCGCTTATTGCCGAATCCCCGGCGAGCGCTTCTATGACCTTGCGCTTGAGCGCCTCGCCGCCGCGGGCCGGCGAGTCGAGATCATGCTCGGCGTGACGGTCAAGAACCTCGAAAGTCGCGGTTCCCACGTCGAGGTTCACACCGGGTCGGGAGTGCTGCGCGGGCGCCTCGCGATGGACTCGCGGCCACCGCTGCTGACGCCCGCAACCGATGACGGTGATGATGTGCACCTCTTGCAGCACTTCCGTGGCCGGGTCGTGCGCAGCACAGAGCCCGTCTTCGAGGTCGACACCGCGACTCTCATGGACTTCGATGTCTCGCAGGCCTACGGCATCCACTTCGTCTACGTGTTGCCGTTCGACGCCAATACAGCGCTCGTGGAGAGCACGTTCTTCACCGGGCGCGTCCTGCCCGACGCCGTGTATGAGACGGCTATCGAGAGCTGGCTTTCACGGCGACATCCCGGCGCGGTGTTCCAGACGATCTCCCACGAGAGCGGGGTGATCCCCATGACGACAAAGCCTTTCGACGCGTGGCCAAGCCCCCGGGTCGTCCGCATCGGCACCGCGGGTGGACATGTGAAACCGTCGAGCGGATATGCCTTCCTGGCCGTGCAGCGCTTCGTCCGTGAGTTCGCCCCGCGGGTGGTTGCCGCGCTGCATGCCGACGGATGCGCCGAGCCGCCCGCCCCCCGGAGTCCGCGCACCACGGCGCTCGACACCATCTTCCTCTCCTATCTTCGTAGTTGTCCTGAGCGTGCGCCGGACACCTTCTACCGTTTGTTCGAGCGGGTGCCGCCAGGGGTGCTGGCCCGGTTCCTTTCCGACAGAGGAACGCTCGCCGACGACTTGACGGTCATGCGTAAGAGCGATTCTCCGCGACTCGCGCTCGAGGCCATCCGCGCGACGCCCCTGGTGCGGCGCAGAACGCGGTAACAGGCATCCTCACGCCGCGGCGCCGACGGCGCTGACGGTCAGTTGGAAGGGCCCCTCCTGCTTGTCGAGTATGTAGAACGAAATCTGGTCAATGCGTGAAGGATCCAGAGTCTGTGGCGCGTCGGGTGCCGGATCGAGGCGCATCCCGACTGCACCGAAGTCTGCAACGGGCAGGTCATAGATCTTCTGGGTGGCAGCCTGCGTGGAGAAACGCTGGATGTAGGACCAGGACTGCCCGGCAGTGCCGACCCTCAGCAGGTAGGTCTTCCCATCGCCGACCGCGCGTACGCGCAGCGACGTCGCGCCTGCTGCGCGTCGCCCGAGATCGGGGTCCTGCAGGCCGCGGGCCGAGGCGAAGCCGCCGTTGTTCTCCAGCGAGATGGACCCGGAGAACACAAGTCCACCATTGCCGAAGGTGACTCTCGAGGTGGACAACCCGCCCATGACCGGGTCGTTGACGGTGGTCCAGGTGGCCACCTCGCTCGCATCACCCAGGTCGACGAGGAGGGTGCCCAGCCCTTCTGTCACTGCCTGGGCGGAGGGGCCGGGCGGCTGCGGGCTGTTCGTCGTCTCGGGCGCAGCGCGGGTCTGCCCGGTGCTTGCGCAGGACACATTCAGAAACGCCAAGCAGGCCAACACGATCCCGATTCGGCGACAACTACCCATCCGATCAATGTATCGGCTTCGTCCGCACCGAGAAGCGGGCCATAATGGGGGATGCACATCCGTCTGAGGTTTCTTCTCGCCGGGGCCCTGGCCGCCCTCGCCGTGGCCGGCTGCTCCTCCGCCCCGGTCGAGGACGTCAAGTCCGGTGAGCCCAAAGCGGCTGGTTCGGCCATGACGGCGGCTCCCGAGGGCGCTCCTGAGGGAGCCACGGCGCAAGCTCAGAACCTGGCCGAGCAGGCCGAGAAGGTCATGCTCGACCCTGCGGTTCCTCCCAGGGAGAAATACCCGCAGGCGCTGAAGATGTTCCGGGAAGCCCTACAGCTTGATCCCAACAACGCGCTGGCCAAAGACGGCATCAAACTGATCGAGGACATCTACAAGAGCATGGGCCGACCTGTGCCTGAGTGACCCAGACCCCGTCAGTAAGCCCAGACCCGTCAGTAAGCTCAGCGCTGTGGAACTCAACGGAACAAGTGCAATCGTCACCGGCGGGGCATCCGGTATCGGCGCTGCCACCGCGCGTCAACTGGCCGATCTGGGCGCTCGGGTCGTCATCGCCGACATGCAGGCCGAACGCGGGCAGAAACTCGCCGAGGAGATCGGCGGGGTGTTCGTCCCGGTCGACGTCACCAACACCGAACAGATCATCGACGCGGTCAACACCGCGATGGACCTCGGTCCTCTTCGCGCCCTGGTGAATTCGGCCGGGGTGGGCTGGGCGCAGCGCACCATCGGCAAGGACGGGGAATTCGCCTCGGCCCACGACCTCGACACCTACCGCAAGGTCATCGCCATCAACCTCGTCGGCACCTTCGACTGCATCCGCATTGCGGCCACCGCGATGAGCAGGCTCGAGCCCACCGCCACCGGCGAGCGCGGCGCGATCGTCAACATGACCAGCGTCGCGGCGTTCGACGGCCAGATCGGCCAGGCGGCGTACTCGTCGTCCAAGGGCGGGGTGGTCGGACTGACGCTGCCGGTGGCCCGTGACCTGGCGGCGGTCGGAGTCCGGGTCAACACTGTGGCACCGGGCCTGATCGACACCCCTATCTACGGCGAGGGCGAACACGCCGAGGCCTTCAAGGCCAAACTCGGCCAGTCGGTGCTGTTCCCGCACCGCCTCGGCAAGCCCGAGGAACTGGCCTCGATGGTCGTCGAACTGATCACCAATTCGTACATGAACGCCGAGGTGGTCCGGGTCGACGGCGGCATCAGGATGCCACCCAAGTAGAACCCCGACGCGAAGCAAAGGGGTTGTCTGGTGAGAGCCGCATTGTGCATTGGCCGCGTGGGGGCGCTGGCAATTGCGATGGGGATCGCTGGGGGCGTTTGTGCGGGCGGCTCCGGCGTTGCCGGGGCTGAGGCCGGTGACGCCCCGGAACCTGGCGGCGCCACCGGCGCACAGACCGACCCGGGGCCGCGAAGCGTCGCGCCGCGACGCGGCAAGCCCGCGCGGTCCGTGCCCGACACCGCCCAACCGACCGCACCTGCGGCAAGCCCACGCCGAGCGGCCGCCGACCCCGGTTCCGACACCGCGGCAGGCCCGGCGATCGACGAGCGCTCACCAGCCGCCACCGCACCCGACCAAGCGCCCCCGGCGGTCCGGCGCGCCGCCCCATCGGACGTCGTAGGACCCGGATCCGCGGGCCCGGTTCCCAGCGACCGGCCCGACCCGCCTCCGGTCGCCGCCGTGCCGCAGGCCGACGTGGCTGCCGCGCCGTCCGCAGTGCCCCCGCCAGTCGACGGGCCGACCTTCGATGAAGTGCCGATTTTTCCCGCGGCCCAGCAGGCC
>NZ_JBILVF010000122.1:0-10457 GCF_044370595.1 Mycobacterium sp. | reverse complement strand
CCCGTCGATCGGCCCGTTGGGATCGGTGGTCCCGGCCACCTCGATGGCGCCGTATTTGCGGGTCCAGGTCAGCGAGTTGACGCCGCCCGCGCCGTCCTGGGTGCTGCCGGCGGGAACCGCGTAGAGGTGGGAGTTAAACGAGTACGGCCAGTCCATCGATCGGCCCGTGATGACCATGCCGTCCGGTCCGAGCCAGGTCACCCGGCTGCAGGCATTCGCTGGGGCTGCCATACCCATCACCGCGGCGAAAACCGCGACCATGGCCAGCAGCCGCCGGATCACTGCCTTGCGCATAATCATCCCTTCGCCTGTTTCTGCCATGATGACAGCTCGAATCTTTGCTGGCCCGTACGGGGGGTCCCCGGCGCGCCGATCGGCAAGAATGGACACGGGGTTTCCCCGTGGATCCGGTCGGAGGTTGGCAGTTGGGCGAGCGGCGCAGGCTCGGGGTCCAGGACGCGCTCTGGCTGGAAATGGACCGTCCGAACAACCTGATGGTCGTCGACTCGGTGGTCTGGACCGCCGAGCCGTTGGACTTCGCCGAACTGCGCAAGGTCGTCGAACAACGGCTGATCAACCGCTACTCGGTGTTCCGCAGCCGCGCCGTCTGCGACGACGACGGCTCGTGGTGGTGGGAGCCTGACCCCGACTTCACCATCGACAATCACGTCTCCCTGGTCTCACTGCACAATCCGGACGACCCGCAGGCGCTGCAGGAACTCGTCGCCGCGCACCGTACCAACCCGCTGGACCACAATCACCCGCTGTGGCAGTCGATTTGGATCAAGCGCTACCGCGAAGGCAGCGCGATGCTGTTGCGCAGCCACCACGCCATCGCCGACGGCATGCGGATGGTGCAGTTGGCGATGAGCCTGTTCGATTCCACCCCGCAGGGCGGGCCGATCCTGGCGCCGGCGGTGATCCAGACCGGTGCCCATCCCCACCCGCCCGGTCGCCCGCTGCCTGAACGGGTCCGCTCCGGGGCCGTCGAGGTCGCCCGCACAGCGGGTGAAACCGTCTCCCGGGTGACCGAGGCCAACCTGCTGGCACGGGCCGGCAAGATCGGGCGGTTCGTCCTGCGCAACCCGGTGGGAGCGGGGGTGACGCTGTTGACTGCTGCGCGGGCCGGCGCCGCCGATATCCCCGGGACGGTGCGGGCCGCGGTCCCCGGCGGTGGGAAACTGGTCGACTTCTTCTCCGCGGTGCCCGGAGATGTGGACACTGTGCGCAAACTGCTGATCGGCACCCGCAACGACGCCACGATCTGGACCGGTACCGCCGGCGATGAGAAGGGCGTGGCCTGGTCGGACCCGCTGCCGTTGTCGGCGATCAGGGCGGTCGCCAAAGCCAACCGCTGCACCGTCAACGATCTGCTGGTGGCCTGCGTGGCCGGCACCTTGCACGAGTACCTGCGGGCCCACGAGGCGCTGTGCTCGTCGGTGACCTTCATGGTGCCGGTCAACCTCAAACCGCTGGACCTGACGTTGCCGGACTCGCTGGGCAACGACTTCGCGCTGGTTCAGTTGGAGTTGCCCACCGACGAGATCGACCCGCGCAAACTGCTGGCCACCGCCAAACGGCGGATGGACCGGATCAAGCACGGCCATGAGGCTGCGGTGGCCTTCCGGTTCCAGGAGACGATCGCCGGTTTCAGCCGCGAGCTTTATGAGGCGTCGGTGGATATGTTCGCCAACCGCACGCTGGGCACACTGACCAACGTGCCCGGTCCACCCGCCGCGGTGTATCTGGCGGGCAGCCTGGTCGAGGGCATCGTCGGTTGGGCGCCGGTTTCCGGGGATCAGCCGATGAGCTTCACCATCTCCAGCTACAACGGCCGGGTGATCGTCGGAATCGCCTGCGATACAACACTTGTGCCCGACCACGAAATGATCGTCGAGGGTTTCATCGACGCCTTCGAGCGAATCGCCGAGGCAACCCCGGGTGTGGTTTTGATGCCGGTCAGCTGGGGACGGGGTGGGAAAGGTCCCCGGCGAGGTCACGGCCGAAGGCAATGAGCGCGCGGCGGCCGATGTCGAGGATGGCCTGATCGAAGTCGGTGTCGTCCCGGAAGGACAACTCCAGCACCCGGTCGGCCATTTCGACGGCGACCAGCAGTGCGCGCGGATCGGTCTCGGGGGGAAGCAGGCCGGCGCTGATCAGCATCGCGTGCATTCGCCCGGCGAGCCGCTGCATCCGGGCGTGCACATGCTTGGTCACGGTGGGGGAGGTGCGGCCGGCCATCCACAGCCGCGCCGAACTCGGGTAGAGCCGATAGTAGTGGGTGTGCAGGTCCAGTTCGTGGTTGAGCAGGTCGGCGATCGAGGTGATCTGCCAGGTCTGCTCGGCGGCCACGCAGCGAGAGTCCAGTTCGGCGCAGTGCCGTTCGAGCAGTTCGTCGAGGATCGCCTCACGGTCGGCGAAGAACCGGTACAGCGAGGGCGAGGACACCCCGGCACGGTCGGCGATGGCGCGGGTGGTGACGGCGTCCACGCCCTCTTCGTCGGCGATCGCGGCGGCGGCGTGGAGGATGCGGTCGACCGTCTGCCGACTGCGCGCCTGGACGGGCGCGCGGCGCTGAACAGGGGTGACGGTCACCGAAGCCCTCTCTCGTGGATGGCGCAGCCAGGGAAGTCTTGACAGCTGTCGAAGAAAATATAACATTATTCACGTTACAGTCCTAGCCCTCGATCGGGAGAGTCCATGTCCGTCGCGTCGTTCAACACCACCCGCCCGAAGGATTCACTGACCGGGCACGTCGACGTGCTGGTGGTCGGGGCCGGGATCTCCGGTCTGGGCCTCGGGCACTATCTGGTCACCCAGTTGCCGGGCAAGACCTTCGCGATCGTGGACAGCCGCGACGCCATCGGCGGCACCTGGGATCTGTTCCGCTACCCGGGCATCCGGTCGGACTCCGATCTGCACACCTTCGGCTACGAGTTCAAGCCGTGGACCTCCGACAACGCCATTGCCGACGCCCACGAGATCCTCGACTACCTCCACGAGGTCATCGAGGAGGACGGGTTGGCCAAGCGGATCTACATGCACCACAGGGTGATTCGGGCCGATTTCAGCACTGAGGCGGCGCAGTGGACGGTAACCCTCGAGCGTGACGGCAAGCAGTGGGACGTCACCTGCGACTGGCTGTTCGGCGCAACCGGCTACTACGACTACTCCGAGGCCCATGCGCCGCACTTCGACGGCCAAGAGGACTTCGAGGGCCGGATCGTGCACCCGCAGTTCTGGCCGGAGGACCTCGACTACTCCGGCAAGCAGGTCGTCGTCATCGGCAGTGGGGCCACCGCCGTGACCCTCATCCCGGCGATGGCCGACAGGGCCGCCCACCTCACCATGCTGCAGCGGTCACCGTCCTATGTGATGCCGCTGCCGCGCAAGGACCCGATCGCCAACTCCCTGCGGAAGGTGTTGCCGGCCAAGGCTGCCTACGCCGCGACGCGCCGGTTCAACATCGGCAAGGGCCGGTTCATCTACAACCTCTGCCAGCGCAACCCCAAGCTCGCGCGCAAGCTCATCCGCAAGATCAACATCACCGCCCTGCCCAAGGATTTCGACGTCGACACCCACTTCAATCCGGTCTATGACCCGTGGGATCAGCGGTTGTGCGCGGTGCCCGACGCCGACCTGTTCCGGACGATTTCCAAGGGCAAGGCCTCGGTGCTCACCGACAAGATCACGCGGTTCACCAAGACCGGAGTCCTGCTGGAGTCCGGGCGGGAGCTCGACGCCGACATCATCGTCACCGCCACCGGCCTCAAACTGCAGTTGTTCGGCGGTATCGAGGTCTCCGTCGACGGTGAGCTCAAGGATGCCCACGACAGCCTGGTCTACAAGAGCTTCATGCTCTCCGGGATCCCGAACATGGCGTTCATCTTCGGCTACACCAATTCGTCGTGGACGCTGAAAGTCGGCCCTGTGTGTGATCACCTGTGCCGGGTGATCTCCTATATGGACCAGCATGGCTACACCACCGTCATGCCGGTCGCCGACGATCCCACGATCACGCGGCGCCCGATGCTGGACTTCCCGGCCGGTTACATCCTGCGCGCGATCAACGAATTCCCGCAGCAGGGGACCAGCGGCCCGTGGACCATCGAGATGGACTACTGGGCCGACCACGAGCGGCTGCGCAAGGGTTCGGTGGAGGATCCGGTGCTGCGGTTCAGTACCGCTGCGCGGGCGATCGTGGCGGCAGGGGCTGCCTCGGCGTAAGCCGCGGGTGGTCACCCATCGGCACGAGACGGCCGGGGACAATGGCGGTCGATGAGCGCCGACCCCGAACCCCTTCAGCGCGCCGCGTTGGAACAACTCGCCGACGCCGTGCTCGGTGCTGTCGAGCAGGCCGTCGATCCCGGCGGTGAGCAGTTGGAGGCCGCCCTGCAGTCCGTCCGGCACCGGGTGGTCGAATTCGTCCGCCGTTACCACCGGCTGCAGATCGACGTCGAGGCCGACAGCCTCGACGAGCCGGTGCTGTTCGTCGCCAACCACGGCTTCGGCGGGATCCTCGACCTCAACGTGATGGCGGTTAATGCAGCGTTGGGCGATCTCAACCTGGACCGGCCGGTGACCTACCTGACCCACCAACTGGCGTGGACGCTGGGCGTCGGCCCGATCTTCGAGCACCTCGGTGCCCGCCCCGCCAGCCGGGAGAGCGCAAAGCGGGCCTTCGCCGAGGGCCACCATGTGGTGGTCTTCCCCGGTGGCGACCTCGACGCGGGCAAGTCGTTCAGCGACCGCAACCGGATCGTCTTCGGGGGACGCAGCGGTTTCGCCCGGCTGGCCATCGACCAGCGGGTACCCATCGTTCCGATCGTGACCGCCGGGGCGGGGGAGTCGCTGCTGGTGCTCACCGACGGTGAACGGCTGGCGCGGGCGTTGCGGCTGGACAGAATCCTGCGGGTGAAAGCCTTGCCGGTCAGCCTGTCGGTGCCGTGGGGATTGAATGTCGGTGTGGTCGGCATGCTTCCGTATCTGCCGCTTCCGACGAAGTTGCACACCCGGGTGCTCCCGGCCACCAGGTCGACGGCTGACGAAGACGCAGACGGCTACGCCGACCGGATCCACACGCTGATGCAGGATGCGCTGACGGAGATGACCGCAAACCGGTTCCCGCTCATCGGGTGACGTTGCGGCAACAGCACAGTCCGCGGGTATCCCCCTAGTTGACCGGAACATCCAGAATCGGCCGCGGATCCCCGGCGCCGGGTCCGTCGAAGTGCCACCACTCACCGGCGTAGACGGCCAGCCCGCCGGCGGCCATCGCGGTGCGCAGCACTGCCCGGTTGGCCTGTGCCGCCGTGCTGACCCCCTCGGTGGCGTATGCGGTTGCGCGGGGGGAGAAGTCGTCGAAGTCGGTGCCCATCTCCACCAGTCGCCCACGGGCCGCGAGTGTCACATCCACCGACCGGGCCGATTCATGGCTGCGGGCGTAGTCGCCCGGTTGGGCCACCCATGCCGGGTCGGGTACCGCCTCGAACATCTGCACCTGCACGTCGTAGGGCCGGTAACAGTCCCAGAACACCAGGGTGTATCCCTGCCGGCGTAGTGCCGCCGCGGCGGTGGCCAATCCGGGTCCCAGCGACTCGTGCACCAGGCAGCGCGCGTCGGCGGGGTATAACGGGACGCCGACGAAGTTGTCGGCGGTGGTGTAACGCAGGTCGATGATGGCGTCGGGCACCGCGGTGCGGACGTCGATCAACCCGGCAGCGCGCGCCTGCGCGCTCACCGGCGGCACGGCCCCGTCCGGGGCGGCGCTGACGGTCACCGGACCCGACCACGCCAGTGCAACGGCGAGGGCTGCGCCGGTCAGGACATGTCGCATTCCCGCATTCTCGGTCACCGTCGACCGGCCGAGCCGCCCAGGTCCAGGTGTTCGGCTTCGTCGCGGTAGCGCGGATAGGACAGTTGCCGGTGGGTGAGGCAGCCGGTATCGCCGGCCGCAGCGGCGGGGCTGGGTTGTTCGCGTGACACGAGTGGCGCCTGTAACGAATCGCGGGCATTATCTGACAGAGGTGTGTAGGCGTTCTTCGGCGCGGAGGTGGACGTGCGGTTTTCAGGCAGCGGGACACGACCGGTGCGGGTGGCTGTCGGTGCGCTCGGGGTGGGGCTGGCGGCGGTGGTCGCCCCCGTCGCGGCCGCCGATCCGGTGATCCCCGAGCCCGTGCCTCCTGCTGAGATCCCCGTCCCGGCTGCCCCTGTTCCCGCCCCGGCTTCAGATCCGGCGGCTCCCGCCCCGGCTGCTCCGGTGGCGCTCACCCCGCCGGACGGCACGTCGCATCTGCCCAGCCCGGACAGCCTGCCCCCGGGCACCACCCAGGAGGCCCCGCAGTACCCCCGTCTGGGTTATCTGCGTGAGGTGTGGAACGCGATCCGCGGGCAGGACATATCGGCTAGCGACGCCCTGCTGCTGCTGGCGCAGCGCCCGGTGACCGACCAGCGGCTGACCGAGAGCGTCCCGGGAAATCAAGGTCCGGTCGCACCGCCGGCGCCCGACGCGCCGCCCGCACCGGAGCTTCCCGCGGCCGAGCCGCCCGTCCCCGCGGCTGCGCCGAACGTCCCGGTGGCCGACCCGGCTCCGTCTGCGACTCCGGGGGACGCCCCGTCGGACCGCGCCGCCGACTCCACCGACTCCGCCTCGACTGCCGAGCAAAGTCGTCGCGGATCTCAGGCAGCGCCGGCTCCCGCCCCGGCTACAGCTGCGCCGGCTGAGCCTGCGCCCGCGCCGCAAGTACCTGCACCTGCTCCCGCTGACCCGGCCCCTGCCCCGGCTCCGGCAGACGCTGCCCCAGCACCGGCCCCCTAGTGGGTACTGATCAGCGAACCTTCCAGTCTGGGCCACCGCCCCCGGAACCACACGCAGCTTGACAAGCTGCGTTTCCTGGGATGTCTAGGCGGGCCCCAAGCTGATAGCGACCTCATTGCGACGCCGGAACGGGATCGTCCACGGCGGGTCGTAGAACCAGGTCAACGGTTCCCCAGCGGCCTGAATGTCGTTGTCCCGCAACGTCTGCAACAGTTCGTCGGTGCGGGCGGCCACAGCCTCGGAACTGGCGATTCCGGAGAATCGCAGCACCGCCACCCGCTCGCCGGGAACCGTGACGAGATGCACCCGTTCGTCGTGGGGTGCCGGCAGGGTGTCCAGGCTGTGCTCTGAGGGCATGAAGAACCGGATCACCCACTGGCCGGTGCTGCCGCGTTGCGCCGCGACCGGCGCGGTCATGGCGATCTTCTGGCCCTTCTCCTGCACCACCGGCGCGGTCATCGCGATTTTCGTCTTTCCCTGGTTCCCGCCGAAGATGTAGCGGGCCAACCGGCGGAAACCCTCATTGCGGGCGGCTTCCTCGTCGGCGTCGATCGTGGTCTCCGCGGCGATCCGCGGTCCGTAGCGACGGATCTCCACCTCACCGTTCGCGCTGCCCACCCGGCGCTCCACGGTGAACGAGGGTTCCTCGGTCCCGTGGCGGATGCCGACGATGGTGCCGGCGCCCTCGGCGACTTGGCCGAGTGCCCCGGCGATCTTGTTCAGCATGATGACTCCTGTCCCGTGCGGTGTAACCATTCAACGCTCGGCATCAAAGATCGGGTTCCCCGGTCCCGCCACTGCTAGTTTGCCCTTGATGCGGGAATTAATCGTCGCGCTGCCGCTGTGGGTGATCGCCGCGGTGATGACGCTCTTCTTCTGGGCCGTGACCCGTGCCGCTCGCGAGCTCGTGCTGCGCAGCCGCGAAGCCGAGGCGCGTGAGGCGCTCGCCGAACAGGCCAACAGCCTGCTCACCGGAGTTGCGGCGACCTTCGCGTTTTTCGTCGGCTTCGCCATCTCGATCAGTTGGGGGGCGGTGACGGCAAGCCAGACGGCGGTTGAGCAGCAGGCGACGGCGGTTCAACAGATGGCCTGGGAACTGAACAACATCCGCGATCCGGCCCAGTCGGCGGCATTGATGGCCGATCTGCGCAACTACGCGGCAACCGTGGTGGCAGAGGACATCCGTTTGCTGGTCAGGGGCGACGCCGCCGTTCTGCCGTCCGCGGCTGCGCTGGACCGGTTCGAGAATGCGCTGCAGGCCTTCGCCTATGGGCCGACGGCTCCCGAGCGGCAGACCGCGCCGTTGATCTCGGCAGCCTCGACGCTGAGTTCGTCGGCGGCTGCCGTTGCCGCGGTGGCCAACCGCGCCCTGCCCCGTCCGCTGCTCGGGCTGCTGATGGTCGTCGGGGTACTGTCCTCGATCCTGATGGGGATCACGACTGTGACCTACGCCCGGCCGTCGCTGATTTTCATCTGGTGTCTGATTCCGGCGGTGTCCGTCACCACGGTGCTGGCGCTCGCTTATCCCTTCGCAATCCGGTCCGGAATAACCCTCGCGCCGATGCAGACGATCGCCCAGCAGTTGGCCACGCCCTAGGACGCCTACCGGGCCAGGTCGGCGTAGCGGGTGCGGTGGTGGTCGGTGGACCCGAACTCGTACTGCAGTGCGGTGAGCCGCTTGAAGTAGTGCCCGATGGCAAGTTCTTCTGTCATCCCCATGCCGCCGTGCAACTGCACGGCGTTCTGCCCGACGAACCGGGCGGCGCGCCCGACGGTGACTTTGGCCGCCGACACCGCTCGGGCCCTCGTGTCGGGGTCGGTGTCGAGGTTGAGCACCGCCAGATATACGGCCGAAACCGCCTGCTCGAGTTCCATGTACATGTCCACCATGCGGTGCTGCAGCACCTGGAAGCTACCGATCGGGGCGCCGAACTGTTGGCGCTGCTTGCAGTAGTCCACGGTGTCGGCGAGCACCCGGCGCATGGCGCCGACGGCTTCGGCGCACACCGCCGCGGCGCCGTCGTCACGGGCCCGAGCCAGCGACGGCCAGGCGTCGTGTTCCAGCAGGGCATCGGCGGGTAGGTGCAGGCCGTCGAAAGTCAGGTCGGCGGCGCGGCGGTCGTCGATGGTGCGGTAGCTGTGCACGCTCATGCCGGCGGGCGGCGCGGCCGGGTCGAACTCCGTCAGGAACAGCGAGATGCCGTGCCGGTCGCCGGGTTCACCGGCGGTGCGGGCGGCGATCAGCAGGTGGGTGGCTATCGGTGCCGACAGCACCACGGCCTTGGACCCGGTGAGCACCCAGCCGTTGTCGGCTTGAATCGCATTGGTGGACAACGACTCCCAATGCTCAGACCCTTCACCGACTGCCAGCGCCACGATGGCTGCGCCCTCGCCGACGCGCTCCAGTGCGGCCGTCGCCGCGGCCCCGCCGGCGCGGTCTAGGATCCCGCCGGCCACCAGCACGGTGTCGATGAACGGTTCGACCACCAGCGCCCGGCCGAGTTCCTCGGCGATCACCATCGCCTCGACCGGTCCGCCGCCCATGCCGCCGGCCGACTCGGGCAGGGTGGCCCCAAGGATGCCCAACTCCTCGGCGAAGCTGCGCCAGATCTCCGGTTGCCAGCCGGCCCCGGTCTTCGCGGCGGCCCGGCTGCTCTCGAGGTCGTAGCGTGCAGCGAGGAACTTGCTCAAGCCGTCGCGCAGCAGCTCTTGTTCGGCGGAGAGGTTGAAGTGCATGGCCGCTACAGTCCCAGGGTTGCTTTGGCCAGGATGTTGCGTTGAATCTCGTTGCTCCCGGCGTAAATTGAACCGGCCCGGTCGTTGAAGTAACGCAGGGCGGCAACTGCCTGCCATGGCTGGCCGCTGACGTGGCCGTCGGCCGGCGGTAGGTAGTCGGCGATCGGGCCGCCCGGCCGGGTGGCGTGCGGCTGATAGATCCGACCGCGCGGTCCGGCCGCCTCCATCGCCAGTTCGGTGATCGCCTGACTCAGTTCGGTGGACAGGATTTTCAGCATCGACGAGGCCGCACCGGGGTTGCGGCCCTCGGCCACCGCGGCTAGCACCCGGTACTCCAGAATCTCCAGAACCTCGGTGCGAATGCGGACGTCGGCGAGTTTGGCGGCGAACGCCGGATCGTCGAGTAGCACCCCGCCGCCAGGGCCCGGTTGATGCCGGGCCTCGCCGGCGATCGACTCGGCCATCACCTGCAGGCCCGGGGCGGCCGCGCTGCCGCCGCGTTCGAACTCCAGCAGATACTTGGCCACCGTCCAGCCGTCGTCGATCGTGCCGATGACTCCTGACTTGGGCACCCTCACGCCGTCGAAGAAGATCTGCGTCTGGATCTCCTCCCCGGAGGTCATCACCAGCGGCCGGATCTCGATGCCCGGAGAGGTCATGTCGATCAGCAGGAAGGTGATGCCCTGCTGCTTGCGCGCGCCGCGGGTGGTGCGCACCAGAGTGAAGATCCAGTTCGCCTCCATGGCGTGGGTGGTCCAGATCTTGCTGCCGGTGCACACCAGATCATCACCGTCGTCGACTGCCGCCATGGTCAGCGATGCCAGGTCCGAACCCGCCTCGGGTTCGGAGTAGCCCTGGCAGAAGAACACCTCGCCGGTGAGGATGCGGGGCAGGAAGTAGTCTT
>NZ_JBILVF010000120.1:0-10511 GCF_044370595.1 Mycobacterium sp. | reverse complement strand
GCTGTACGTGGTGTGGGACGACGTCGGCGTCGCCACCTGGGATTGCTTCGGCGGACTGGTGCAGATGCCGGCCATGAGCCGCATCGCCGACCGCGGGGTGAGGCTGACCCAGTTCCACACCACGGCGCTGTGCTCGCCGACCCGCGCGGCGCTGCTCACCGGCCGCAACCCCACCAGCGTCGGGATGGCCACCGTGGAGGAGTTCACCGACGGGTTCCCCAACTGCAGCGGTCGGATTCCCGCCGACGCCGCGCTGCTCTCGGAGGTCCTTGTCGAGCGCGGGTGGAACACCTACTGCGTCGGCAAGTGGCACCTGACCCCGCTGGAGGAGTCCAATCTGGCCGCCACAAAACGACATTGGCCGCTGGGTCGGGGTTTCGAACGGTTTTACGGCTTCCTCGGCGGGGAGGCCGACCAGTGGTACCCGGACCTGGTCTACGACAACCACCCGGTGGACCCTCCCGGCACGCCGGAGGACGGCTATCACCTGTCGAAGGATCTGGCAGACAAGGCCATCGAGTTCATCCGGGATGCGAAAGTCATCGCACCGACCAAGCCGTGGTTCACCTACCTGTGCCCCGGTGCCGGTCACGCGCCGCACCATGTGTTCAAGGAGTGGGCGGACAAGTACGCGGGCACCTTCGACATGGGCTACGAGCGTTACCGCGAGATCGTGCTGGCCAAGCAGAAGGACCTCGGCATCGTCCCGCCCGAAACCGAGTTGTCACCGATGAACCCCTACGCCGACGCGAACAGCGCCGGCGGACAGCCCTGGCCCGCCCAGGACACGGTGCGGCCCTGGGAGTCGCTCAACGACGAGGAAAAGCGACTGTTCGCCCGGATGGCCGAAGTGTTCGCCGGGTTCCTGTCCTACACCGACGCCCAGATCGGCCGGGTGCTGGACTACCTCGAGGAGTCCGGCCAACTGGACAACACCATCATCGTGGTGATCTCCGACAACGGGGCCTCTGGCGAGGGCGGTCCGAACGGCTCGGTCAACGAGGTCAAGTTCTTCAACGGCTATCTCGACACCGTCGAGGACAGCATGCGCCTCTATGACGAACTCGGCGGCCCGTCGACCTATAACCACTATCCGATCGGCTGGGCGATGGCGTTCAACACGCCCTACAAATTGTTCAAGCGCTATGCCTCCCACGAGGGCGGCATCGTCGACACCGCGATCATCTCCTGGCCGGCCGGTATCGCCGCCCACGGAGAGAATCGGGACAACTACGTCAACGTCGCCGACATCACCCCGACTGTGTACGACTTGCTCGGTATCGCTCCACCGGACACCGTGGGCGGTGTCGCGCAACGGCCGATGGAAGGTGTGAGTTTCGCTGCAGCACTGACCGATCCGGCCGCTGACACCGGAAAGACCACCCAGTTCTACTCCATGCTGGGCACCCGCGGCATCTGGAGCGACGGTTGGTTCGCCAACACCGTGCACGCCGCCAGTCCGGCCGGCTGGGGGCATTTCGACGACGACCGCTGGGAGTTGTTCAACATTGCCGCCGACCGTAGCCAGTGCCGTGACCTCGCTGCGGAGAACCCGGCGAAACTCGCCGAACTCAAAGACCTCTGGTTCTCCGAAGCCGACAAGTACAACGGGCTTCCGTTGGGCGACCTCAATGTGATCGAGACGTTCACCCGGTTCCGGCCGACGCTGACTGCGGGACAGACCACGTTCACCTACTACCCCGGCACCGCTCCGGTGGGGCTCGGCGCCATGGTGGAACCACGTGGCATGTCGTTCTCAGTGCTCGCCGAAGTCGCCGTCGACTCCGCCGACGCCGAGGGCGTGCTGTTCAAGCAGGGCGCCGGGCACGGCGGGCACGTGCTGTTCATCAAGGACCGCCGGCTGCACTACGTCTACAACTTCATGGGCGAGGACGAACAGTCGGTCACCGCACCGGATCCGATTCCCCTGGGCAAGCACGTCTTCGGCGTCCGCTACGAGCGCACCGGCACCGCGGAGGGCAGCCACACCCCGGTCGGGACGGCGTCGCTCTACGTCGACGACGCGGTGGTGGCCACCCTGGCCGCCGTGCGCACCCATCCGGCTACCTTCGGCCTGGCAGGTGCCTCGGTTCAGGTGGGCCGCAACGGCGGGCAGCCGGTGTGCGGGGCCTACCGGGCGCCGTTCGATTTCAGCGGCGGGACCATCGTCAAGGTGGTCGTCGACACCTCGGGCACCCCCTATATCGACCGGGAGCGGGAGCTGGCGTTGGCGTTCGCCAGGGACTGAGTTCGCGCCGACTACGGTGAAAGCCGTGCTCACTGAACTCGTCGATCTGCCGGGTGGATCATTCCAGATGGGTTCGGGGAGCTTCTACCCCGAGGAACGGCCGGTCCACACCGCCACGATCGGCGCGTTCGCGATCGAACGTCACCCGGTGACCAACGCGCAGTTCGCGGCGTTCGTGGCGGATACCGGCTACGTCACCGTCGCCGAACGTCCGCTTGATCCCGCGCTGTACCCCGGCGTCGCCGCGGAGGACCTGCTGCCCGGAGCGCTGATTTTTCGGCAGACCCCCGGGCCGGTGAACCTCGGCGACTGGCGGCAGTGGTGGGATTGGGCGCCGGGCGCCAACTGGCGTGCTCCCTTCGGGCCGGACAGCGACATCGCCGGCAAGGAGGACCACCCCGTCGTCCAGGTGGCCTACCCGGATGCCGGGGCGTACGCGGCGTGGGCGGGGCGCCGGTTGCCCACCGAGGCGGAGTTCGAGTACGCCGCCGGTGCCGGCGCCACCACCGCGTTCGCCTGGGGTGAGGAGCCGCGGTTGGACGGCGCCCTGATGGCCAACACCTGGCAGGGCCGCTTCCCCTACCGCAACGACGGCGCCCAGGGGATGGGCACCGTTCGCTGGCTGGGCACCTCCCCGGTCGGGACCTTTCCGCCCAATCAGTTCGGCCTGGTCGACATGATCGGCAACGTGTGGGAGTGGACCACCACGAAGTACTCCGAACGCGGGCACGCTGCGCCCGACGGGTCGGCGACAACCTGCTGCCCCACCTCGGCCGAACCTGATCCGAGCATCATTCAGGCGCTCAAGGGCGGTTCGCACCTGTGCGCGCCGGAATACTGCCACCGCTTCCGCCCGGCCGCCCGTTCCCCGCAGTCCCAGGACAGTTCCACCACCCACATCGGGTTCCGCTGCGTGGTGACCCTCTAAAAGCCTCCCGCGCCGGGCCAGGGGAGCCCAGGGGAGCCCAGGGGAGCCCAGGGGACCCTCAGGTGCGAAACTGCCTGGATTTGGCTCGTGCCCTGCCCATCCCCTAGTATTCGGGGGTTGCCTGGGGCAGACCTCGGCCGGCGTGACCACGTTGGCCCCGCGTGCTCCGGGGTGACAAAGACCAAGCACGATCGGGTTGTTTCTGCCTGCTTGCGCAGAAATCTTCCCCGTGCGTGCACAACGTAGGGAGATCTGGTGATTCAGCAGGAATCGCGGCTCAAGGTTGCCGACAACACCGGCGCCAAGGAGATCTTGTGCATCCGGGTGCTCGGGGGCTCATCGCGGCGCTACGCCGGCATCGGCGACGTGATCGTGGCGACCGTCAAGGACGCGATCCCCGGCGGCAACGTCAAGCGCGGCGACGTCGTCAAGGCCGTTGTGGTGCGCACCGTCAAGGAGCGCCGCCGGTCGGACGGCAGCTACATCAAGTTCGACGAGAACGCTGCGGTGATCATCAAGAACGACAACGACCCGCGCGGCACCCGCATCTTCGGCCCGGTCGGCCGTGAACTGCGGGAGAAGCGCTTCATGAAGATCGTCTCGCTGGCCCCGGAGGTGCTGTAGATGAAGGTCCACAAGGGCGACACCGTGCTGGTGATCTCCGGCAAGGACAAGGGCGCCAAGGGCAAGGTCATCCAGGCCTTCCCGGGCCGCAACCGGGTCCTGGTCGAGGGTGTCAACCGGATCAAGAAGCACACCGCGCAGTCGGCCAATGAGCGCGGCGCCTCCTCCGGCGGCATCGTCACCCAGGAGGCGGCCATCCACGTCTCCAACGTGATGGTCGTCGACTCCGACGGCAACCCCACCCGTGTCGGCTACCGCGTCGACTCCGAGACCGGCAAGCGGGTCCGCATTTCCAAGCGCAACGGCAAGGACATCAAGTCATGACTTCTGTCGAAGAGAAGGTGCAGCCGCGACTGAAGCTGCGCTACCGCAGCGAGATTCGCGATGCCCTGAACTCAGAGTTCAACTACGCCAACGTGATGCAGATCCCGGGCGTGGTGAAGGTGATCGTCAACATGGGTGTCGGCGACGCCGCCCGGGACGCCAAGCTGATCAACGGCGCGGTCAACGACCTCGCGCTGATCACCGGCCAGAAGCCGGAGATCCGCAAGGCCCGCAAGTCCATCGCGCAGTTCAAATTGCGCGAGGGGATGCCGATCGGTGCCCGGGTCACGCTGCGCGGTGACCGGATGTGGGAGTTCCTGGACCGGCTGGTCTCGATCGCCCTGCCCCGTATCCGCGACTTCCGCGGCCTGAGCCCCAAGCAGTTCGACGGCCACGGCAACTACACCTTCGGCCTGGCCGAGCAGTCGGTGTTCCACGAGATCGACGTGGACTCCATCGACCGGCCCCGCGGTATGGACATCACCGTCGTCACCTCGGCGACGAACGACGACGAGGGACGGGCGCTGCTGCGGGCGCTGGGCTTCCCGTTCAAGGAGAACTGAGCAGATGGCAAAGAAGGCGCTGGTCAACAAGGCCAACAAGAAGCCGAAGTTCGCGGTGCGGGCCTACACCCGCTGCAACAAGTGCGGCCGTCCGCACGCGGTGTACCGCAAGTTCGGCCTGTGCCGCATCTGTCTGCGCGAGATGGCGCATGCCGGCGAACTGCCGGGTGTGCAGAAGTCCAGCTGGTAGTCCAAGACATCGAATTAGGTGCGCAGCAGGCCCCACGGGAATTGACCCGGGCGGGAACCGCTGCGAGGAAGGTGAAGTCCCAGTCATGACCATGACGGACCCGATCGCAGACTTTTTGACACGTCTGCGCAACGCCAATTCGGCGTTCCACGACGAGGTGTCCCTGCCGCACTCGAAGATCAAGGCCAACATCGCCGAGATCCTCAAGAGCGAGGGATACATCAGCGATTTCCGCACCGAAGATGCTCGGGTCGGTACGTCGCTGGTGGTCAAACTCAAGTACGGCCCCAACCGGGAGCGCAGCCTCGCCGGTCTGCGCCGGGTGTCCAAGCCCGGTCTGCGGGTGTACGCCAAATCCACCAACCTACCGCGGGTTCTCGGCGGGCTGGGCGTGGCGATCATCTCCACGTCCGCCGGCCTGAAGACCGACCGCCAGGCAGCACGTGAGGGCGTGGGCGGCGAAGTCCTCGCGTACGTGTGGTAGCCGGACAGGGAGAGGTTTAGACATGTCGCGTATTGGTAAGCAGCCCGTCCCGGTCCCCTCCGGTGTCGACGTCACGATCGACGGCCAGAAGCTTGGGGTCAAGGGCCCCAAGGGTGCTCTGGAACTCACGGTGGCCGAGCCGATCACCGTCTCGCGCAACGACGACGGCGCCATCGTGGTGACCCGGCCCGACGATGAGCGGCGCAGTCGGTCCCTGCACGGGCTGTCCCGCACCCTGGTCGCCAACCTCATCACCGGCGTGACCGAGGGTTACACCACCAAAATGGAGATCTTCGGCGTCGGCTACCGCGTGCAGCAGAAGGGCAGCAACCTCGAGTTCGCCCTCGGCTACAGCCACCCGGTCGTCATCGAACCGCCGGACGGCATCAGCTTCGCGGTGGAGGCTCCCACCAAGTTCTCGGTGAGCGGTATCGACAAGCAGAAGGTCGGCCAGATCTCGGCGGTCATCCGTCGGCTGCGTCGCCCCGACCCCTACAAGGGCAAGGGTGTGCGCTACGAGGGTGAGCAGATCCGCCGCAAGGTCGGAAAGACAGGTAAGTAGACATGGCGAAAACAGAAACCGTCGAACGCAAGCCGGTCGGAACCACTGCTTCGGCCGCCCGCCGGGCCTCCCGGTTGCGCCGACACGCCCGACTGCGCAAGAAGGTGGTCGGTACCGAGCAGCGGCCCCGCCTGGTGGTCAACCGCTCTTCGCGGCATATCCACGTGCAGCTGGTCAATGACGCAAACGGCACCACCGTGGCCGCGGCCTCGTCGATCGAGGCCGACGTCCGCGCGGTCGAGGGTGACAAGAAGGCCCACGCCAAGCGAGTCGGTCAGCTGATCGCCGAGCGCGCCAAGGCCATCGGCGTGGAGGCTGTGGTGTTCGACCGCGGTGGCAACACCTACGGCGGACGGATCGCTGCACTGGCCGACGCCGCCCGCGAGAGCGGACTCACATTCTGATGACCCCGGAGGGCAGGAGCGAAGCGACCCGGGAGACAACCATGACTGAAAACGGAAGGACCGCATGATGACGGAGCAGACATCGGCTCCCGAGGTGGCCCCCGACACCCCCACTGCGGGTACCCGTAGCGACGAGCGTGGCGGTCGTGACGACCGTGGTGGCCGCGGTGATCGCGGCCGGCGGGATGACCGTGGTGGCCGCGGTGGTCGGGACGGCGGGGAGAAGAGCAACTACCTCGAGCGGGTCGTCACCATCAACCGCGTCTCCAAGGTGGTCAAGGGTGGCCGCCGGTTCAGCTTCACCGCGCTGGTCATCGTCGGCGACGGCCATGGCATGGTCGGAGTGGGCTACGGCAAGGCCAAAGAGGTGCCCGCGGCGATCGCCAAGGGTGTCGAGGAGGCCCGGAAGAACTTCTTCCGTGTCCCGCTGATCGGCAGCACCATCACCCACCCGGTCCAGGGTGAGGCCGCTGCGGGTGTGGTGATGCTGCGCCCGGCCAGCCCCGGTACCGGCGTCATCGCCGGCGGCGCCTGCCGTGCGGTGCTTGAATGCGCCGGCGTGCACGACGTGCTGGCCAAATCGCTGGGCAGCGACAACGCGATCAACGTGGTGCACGCCACCGTTGCCGCGCTGAAGATGCTCCAGCGTCCCGAGGAGGTGGCCGCCCGCCGCGGCCTACCCATCGAAGACGTGGCGCCTGCGGGCATGCTCAAGGCGCGCCGTGAGAGCGAGGCGGCTGTGGCGGCCGCCGCGCGTGAAGGAAGCGCATAACGATGTCTGAACTGAAGATCACCCAGGTCCGCGGCACCGTCGGGGCGCGCTGGAAGCAGCGAGAGACCCTGCGCACGCTGGGCCTGAAGAAGATTCGGCAGTCGGTGGTCCGCGAGGACAACCCGCAGACCCGCGGGCTGATCAACGTCGTGCACCACCTCGTGGAAGTTGAACCGGTGGAGGGCGGCAAATGAGCGACGTCATCAAGTTGCACGACCTGCGTCCGGCGCCGGGTGAGAAGAAGGCCAAAACCCGTGTCGGTCGAGGCGAGGGCTCCAAGGGCAAGACCGCCGGCCGCGGCACCAAGGGCACCAAAGCCCGCAAGAACGTGCCGGTCACCTTCGAGGGCGGGCAGATGCCGATTCACATGCGGCTACCCAAGCTCAAGGGCTTCCGCAACCGCTTCCGCACCTCCTACGAGGTGGTCAACGTCGGCGACATCAGCCGGCTGTTCCCGGCCGGCGGTGACGTCACCGTCGAGGATCTCGTCGCCAAGGGCGCAGTCCGCAAGAACGCTCTGGTGAAGGTCCTCGGGGACGGCAAGCTGACGGTCAAGGTCAATCTGACCGCGCACAAGTTCAGTGGCAGCGCTCGGGAGAAGATCACCGCGGCCGGCGGGTCGGCCACCGAGGTTTCCTGACCGATTTCGCGTTTGCTCGCCGGGTCAACCGTGACCGGTAGCCTCGGGGCATGCTCTCCTTCCTGCCCGGCCTGCCCGATGATCTGCGTGGGCTGGCACGCCGGATCGACACCGTCCGCCACCACGGGATTCCCGACGGCTGCATCCTTGAATTGAACCTGCAGTCGGTGCCGCCGGAGACGGCCGGCTTCGACCCGGTCCGCTTGGTCACCGGCGCGGGCCGGCCGATGGTGCTGCGGGAGGCGGTGGCCGCCATCCACCGTGCCGCCGAGGATGACCGCGTCGCCGCGCTGATCGCCCGGGTTCAGCTTTCGGCCGCCCCGCCGGCGGCGGTGCAGGAACTGCGGGAGGCGATCGCGGCGTTCACCGCGGTCAAGCCGTCGCTGGCGTGGGCGGAGACCTATCCGGGCACGCTGTCCTACTACCTGGCTTCGGTGTTCGGCGAGGTCTGGATGCAACCCTCGGGCACAGTCGGACTCATCGGCTTCGCCACCAATGCCCTCTTCCTGCGGGACGCCCTGACCAAAGCCGGTTTGGAGGCCCAGTTCGTCGCCCGCGGGGAGTACAAGTCCGCCGCCAACATGTTCACCGAAAGCAGCTACACCCCCGCGCACCGGGAAGCCGACGGCCGGCTGATCGAGAGTCTGCACGCCCAGGTGTGGCAGGGTATCGCCGAGTCCCGAGGGCTTGAGCCCGCCGCGCTGGACTCACTCGCCGACCGCGCGCCGCTGCTGCGCGACGACGCTGTTGAGTCGAAGCTGTTGGACCGGATCGGGTTTCGCGATGAGGCCTATCTGCGTATCGCCGAACTGGCTGGCGTCGAGAACCTCAAGGATCCCGACTGCGACGACGCGCCGCCGCGGCTTTTCCTGTCCCGCTACGCGCAGACCCGGACCGGGGTGCCGACGATCCGTTCCCGCAAACCGACCCTCGCGGTGGTCACGGTGGCCGGGCCGATCGTCGGCGGCCGCGGTGGCCCGCAGGTTTTCCCGATGTCCCGCGGCAGCGCCGGCGCAGACACCATCGCCGCGGCCCTGCGCGCCGCTGCCGCAGATGACGACGTCAAAGCCGTCGTGCTGCGCGTCGACAGCCCGGGCGGGGCGGTCACCGGATCGGAGACGATCTGGCGTGCGGTCTGCCGGGTTCGGGAGAGCGGCAAACCGGTGGTCGCCTCGATGGGCGGGGTGGCTGCCTCGGGTGGCTACTACGTCGCGATGGCCGCAGAGTGGATCATCGCCGATCCGGGCACCATCACCGGGTCGATCGGCGTGGTCACCGGCAAACTCGTGGCCCGAGACCTCAAGGACCGGCTCGGATTGGGCTCGGATTCGTTGCGTACCAACACCAACGCCGATGCGTGGTCGGTCAACGCGCCGTTCACCGAGGAACAGCACGCTCAGGTTGAAGCCGAGGCCGACCTGTTCTACGACGACTTCGTGCGGCGGGTGGCCGAAGCCCGTGGCTTGAGCGTCGAGGAGGTCGACGCGGTCGCTCGCGGGCGGATCTGGACCGGTGCGGACGCCCACGCCCGCGGACTTGTTGACGAACTCGGCGGACTGCGGGCCGCTGTCCGCCGCGCCAAGGTGCTGGCCGGTCTGAACGCCGACACCGAAGTGACGCTGGCCGGGTACCCGGGTTCGTCGGTGCTGGACTTTCTGCGGCCCAAGGAGTCCTCCCAGCCGGCGGCATCCGCGTCGGACGTCGCCGCCGGATTGCTGGGGTCGGCGGTCGCGGGCCTGGTCGAGCGCAGTGAGCGCTCCCTGACGGGGACCTCGGCGCTGTGGCTGGGGGACTGGCGCTTCTAGCGGACGCCGGTCACCTGCCAGACCTTCTCGCGCAGGGACTGGCGGCAACCCGAAAGCCCAGCCTGGTCAAGGTGCACCCCCGCAGGGGGCAGTTGGGGGTATCCGGGCCGATAAGAATAGTCGGCTGGCTGTGCTTCTGGATTCGATGAAAGTACGTAACTTTCGGTAGTGGGCGATACTGCAGGGGTGGTGTCGGGTGTGGATCTGGTGGGTCGGGAGGCCGAGTTGTCCCGACTCACCGAGGTGCTGGCCGTTGACGGCGAGCGCGCGGTGGTGGTCTCCGGGGAGCCCGGGGTGGGCAAGACGGCGTTGCTCGAGCAGATCTGCGCGCAGGCGGCGGCTGAGGGCTGGCGGGTGGTGCGGGTCTTGGGGGTTGCGGCTGAGGAGAAGTTCGCGTTGGGCGGGCTCAATCAGTTGGTGATCGGTCTTAGCGAGTGGCAGGCCGGGTTGACTGAGTGCGACCGCGCGGTGCTGGCGCCGGTCGTCAGCGCCGAGGCGGGTTCGGCGGTGTCGGGGTTGCCGTTGGCGGCGTCGGTCCTGCGGCTGTTGGACCTCGCGTCGCAGTCCCGCCCGGTGTTGTTGGTTGTCGATGACCTGCACTGGCTGGACAGCATCAGTGCCGAGGTGCTCGGTTCGGTGGGGCGCCGGCTGCCTCCTGAGCGGGTGCGTACCCTAGCGGCGCGGCGGGTGCCGTATCGGTCGGTGTTCTCCGCGACGGGCTGGAACGAGTTGGCGTTGGCGTCATCTCTCTGGATGTGGCGGATTCGGAGCGGTTGCTGGACCGTGCCGGGGCGGTGTTGCCGGAGGTGACGCGGGCGGCTGTGCTGGCAGTGGCGGCGGGCAATCCGTTGGCGCTGGCTGAACTTCCGCGGTTCGCCGGGCGGATCGAGTGCGGACCGGCGGCGTTGGCGCTGACCGATCGTCTGGTCGCGGTGTTCGGCGGTCGCGCCGGACAACTTGATGCCGA
>NZ_JBILVF010000257.1:0-2783 GCF_044370595.1 Mycobacterium sp. | reverse complement strand
GACGGTGTTCACCTCGGCACCCGGGGCCCGCTGGCAGGACAACCTCCGCCTGGTGGGTGCGGCGACCGGACGCGCCCGCGCGGCCGAGGACCTCATCGCCGGTTTCGTCGACCAGGCCCGCAAGGCCGGCGAGGCCAACGACGCGGTCCACTTCCAGGCCTCGGTGGTGCAGCTCACCGAAACCACCTTGCGGGTGTGGGGTGCCGATACCTTCGCCGGCAGCGTGCTGACGGCGGTCGGGGTGGATCGGCCTGCGGCGCAACGCTTTACCGATAAGCCCTATCTGGAGATCAACCTCGATAGCTCCCCCGACTTCTCGGCTGCTGACGGCGACATCGTCTACCTGTCGTTCGCCTCGCCGGCCGCCAGGGATCGCGCACCGGCACTGCTGGACAGCGCGGCGTGGCGCACACTGTCGGCCAACCGGGACAACCGGGTGTTCGTGGTCAACAACGAGGTGTGGCAGAGCGGTCAGGGCATCGTCGCCGCCCGCGGGATCATCGAGGATCTGCGCTGGCTCAACGCGCCGATCAACTAGCCGACCTTGCGCCGAGTGTGCGGCCTACGCACGTTTTCGGGCCGTTTTCGCCACGTAACCGACACGTTCGCGGGCCTATGACGACTGTGGGCCTATGACGACTGTGCCGGCCAGGTGTTGCGGCATGGGGTTGCTACTCCCGGGCTGACGATCGCCATCCCCTATTGCCTAGTCTTCAACCATGACAACCGTCGCCGCCTACGCCGCCACGTCGGCCACCGGACCGCTGACCAGGACCACCATCACCCGCCGCGATGTCGGGCCCAACGATGTCCGGTTCGACATCCACTTCGCCGGGATCTGCCACTCCGACATCCACACCGTGCGCGGTGAGTGGGGTCCGCCGAACTACCCGGTGGTTCCCGGCCACGAGATCGCTGGCGTGGTGACTGAAATCGGTTCGCAGGTAACCGGTTTCAAGGTCGGCGACCATGTCGGCGTGGGGTGCTTCGTGGATTCCTGCCGGGACTGCGACAACTGCCGAGTGGGCCTGGAGCAGTACTGCACCGGCGGCGGGATGACCGGCACCTACAACGGGGTCGGCCGCGACGGCCAGCCCACCCAGGGCGGCTACAGCGGCAGCATCGTCGTCGACGAGAACTACGTGTTGCACGTCCCCGACTCACTGCCCCTGGACGCCGCCGCGCCCCTGCTGTGCGCCGGAATCACCACCTACTCACCGCTGCGGCACTGGAACGTCGGCCCGGGCAGTCGGGTCGGAGTCGTGGGCCTGGGCGGGCTGGGCCACATGGCCGTCAAACTGGCCGCGGCGATGGGCGCGGAGGTGACGGTGCTGTCGCAGTCGCTGAAGAAGATGGAGGACGGCCTTCGGCTGGGTGCGAAGAACTACTACGCCACCAGCGACACCGACACCTTCAAGAAGCTGCGCAACTCTTTCGACGTCATCCTCAACACCGTGTCGGCAGATCTGCCGCTGGGCCTCTACCTCGACACCCTTGACCTCGACGGGGTGTTTGTCGAACTCGGGGCCCCGGAGAATCCCCTTGTGGTGCCCTCGTTTTCGATCATCGGCATGCGCCGGTCGATCTCCGGCTCGATGATCGGCGGAATCCCGGAGACCCAGGAGATGCTGGACTTCTGCGCCGAGCACACCATCGCCTCCGAGGTCGAGGTGATCGAACCGGACTACATCAACGAGGCCTACGAGCGGGTGATCGCCAGCGACGTGCGCTACCGCTTCGTGATCGACACCGAGTCACTGCGGGCTTAGTCCCCCGCGAGTTTCTCGTCGGCAGCTTCCAGCGAGGGCGACAGCGTCCACCCTGCGGCGGCGAGAACATCGGCGACCCGCTTGATGTTCTCCGGGCCGCCGTCGTGGTGGGCGACCCCTGCGATGAACTTTTCGATCTCGTCGCGGCCGACGACGCCGTCTTTCAAGACCTCGTCCTGGTGGGCGGCGATCTCGCGAACCACCTCTTTGATCTCGTCCTCCGTAAGCGGGGTGTCGCGAAGCAGCGCCAGCAGGGGCACCCGGTCCGGGCCGGGCACACCGCCGGGGTAACCCGCGCGGAGCCAGTCGATGATGGAGCGAGCCAGCGACTTCTCGGTCATGTGCTCAGTGTGTCGGCTCGGGTGGATTCCCGCCAGGATTTCACCGCCGTTGACGCAACTGCGCCGGGCCCGGGGAGTCCCCGTGCCCGGCGCAGTTGTCGTTGTCACGCTAGCTGGAGGCGCTCTGACGTCCGCCGGTCGAGGCCGACGGCTTGGCCGCGCTGTCGGAGTCCGCCGAAGCGGCCCGACCGCGGGTCGGAGCGCCGACCTTGCTGGCAACACCGCGACCGGCCCGCGAAGCGGTGGCGGGGGCGTCTTCCACCGCGGCGTCGGCCAGGTCGGCGTCGGCCAGGTCGGCCTCGGCCGGGTCGGGAGCGTCGCTGGCCGGGGTCGCAGGAGTTTCCGGCGCTTCCGGCGCTTCGGGAGCCGCTTCGGGAGCCGCAGGCGCCGCCGGCACCTGGGGCTCGGAAACCGGAGCTGCCACAGACTCGACGTCCGCCGCCGGGATCTCCGCCACCGGTGTGGTCGCGGCCGGCGCCACCGCTGGGGAGGCTTTCACAGCCGCCGTCGACGACGCCGTGTTGGCCGGCTCAATGATGCCCCAGAACGGCTTGGAAAGCTGCGCCTTGGTTCCCTCGAGCAGGGCTGTGAACACGTCGCCGAAAACCTGCGAGTTTTCCTCGCGCGTCAATGTCTCCACAGAGCCGAACCGCACCGGCGTCGCGGCGTTCTC
>NZ_JBILVF010000026.1:0-32670 GCF_044370595.1 Mycobacterium sp. | reverse complement strand
GGTCCGGTGGGGACGGTGGGGAAGCGGTCGCGCTGGGCCCCTCGGCGGTTCAGGTCAACGGCACCCCCGGCACCCCCGGCACCCCGTAGCCGCTGGCGTAGAACACCCCGGGCACAGCCTCGGGGTCCCCGGACCGGCCCTGCCCCCCACCCCGGGGGGCGGGGCCGTCAGGTCTGAATTGGCGCGCTCATCTTGTTGGGTTTAATCGCGCGCGGCACTGGGAACAGGAGTCCTCGGGCGCCCCAGAGCGCCCCGACAGACCTGACCCGGAGAGGCCCGGTCCCTGGAATGGGGCCGGGTCTTTCGAATCGCTGTGGTCGCACGACCTTGCGGTGCAGAACCGTCTCAGCAGCAGCGCGCCCCGGGGTTGGCCTCAGCCTGACGGTGCCGCATCCGCCAGTACTCCGACTCGCAGAGCACCGCCTCACCCGGATGTACCCGACGGCGGTGGGCGACGTAGCGGTGGTAGTGACTGTCGCCCATCAATGCGCCGACATACCAGCGGATCTGGCGGCCGACGTCGACCCAGAATCCCCCAATGCGTCCCATTGCCTCTGCACCTCCTTCTCCAGCGGTGTGGCGAACAGTCGGGAGGGCCCGAAAATCCGGGACGGGACGGGATCTTCCACCGCCAACGGGCGGCCGCCGCCGCGCATGGACCGCACCGCCATCACCACCGCAGCAGCCACCACGATGATCACCACCACCGCGAAGATGATCGACAGGGTGCCCTGAATGAACGTATTGCGAATCACGTCGGATAACTGGTCGGGGTTCTTGGCCGCACCGAAGGACGTCTTACCGGCCTCCTCGGCGGCGCGGAACTGGAAATGCTGGGTCCAGTAGCCGAGTTTGGGGTCACCGGAGAAGATCTTCTGCCAGGACGCCGTCAGCGTCACGATCAGATCCCACAACAGCGGAATGCCCGGAATCCAGGCCCATTTCAGCAATCCCATCTTGATCACGACCACGGTGACCACCGTCAGCGCGATCGCCGCCAGCAACTGGTTGGCGATACCGAACAGCGGGAAGAGCGTATTGATGCCACCCAAGGGGTCGGTGACACCCATCAGCAGGATCGAACCCCAGGCGGCGACGACGATCACGCTGCACACCCACGCACCGACCTTCCAACTCGGGTCGTGCAGCCGGCGAAACGGGCCGCCGAGGTTGCTCAGCCCGTCGGACAGCATGAACCGGGCCACCCGCGTGCCGGCATCCAGCGTGGTCAGAATGAACAGCGCCTCGAACATGATCGCGAAGTGGTACCAGAACGCCTTGAGGCCGCTACCGCCGAACACCGTCAGCACCTCGGCCATGCCGAACGCCAGGGTGGGGGCGCCGCCGGTCCGGGACACGATGGACTGCTCACCGACACTGGCGGCGGCGGCGTCGATCTCCGCCGGGGTGATCGGCGGCCCGGACAGCCCCAGTTTGTTGACGTAGGCGGCCGCGGTCTCGGCGGTCCCGCCGGTGGCCGCGGCCGGGGCGTTCATGGTGAAGTACAGGTGCTGGTTGAGGATGGAGGCGGTGATCAGCGCCATGACCGCCACGAACGACTCGGTCATCATGCCGCCGTAACCGATCAGCCGCATCTGGCTTTCCTTCTCCAGCAACTTCGGCGTGGTGCCCGAGGCGATCAGCGAGTGGAAGCCCGACAGCGCCCCGCAGGCGATGGTGATGAACAGGAACGGGAACAGCGACCCGGCAAACACCGGGCCCGCGCCGGAGGAGGCGAACTGGGAGATGGCCGGTGCCTGCATGACCGGCCGGGCCAGCAGGATGCCGACGGCCAGCAGGGCGATGGTGCCGACCTTCATGAACGTCGACAGGTAGTCGCGCGGTGCCAGCAGCAGCCACACCGGCAGCACCGAGGCGGCTAGGCCGTAGAGGATCAGACACCACGACAGGGTGACCTTGGACAGGGTGAACCACTGTTGGCCCCAGTCGCTGTGGCCGACCCAGCCGCCGGCCACCACCGCCAGCAGCAGCAACCCCACCCCGATCAGCGACACCTCCGAGACCCGGCCGGGCCGCAGGTAACGCAGATACAGGCCCATGAAAATGGCGATCGGGATGGTCATCGCGATCGAGAAGACCCCCCACGGGCTTTCGGCCAGCGCGTTGACCACCACCAGGCCCAGCACCGCCAGCAGGATCACCATGATCACCAGCACCCCGATGATCGCCGCCGCGCCGCCCACCACGCCGAGTTCGTCGCGGGCCATCTGGCCCAGCGAGCGGCCGCGGCGTCGGGTGGAGATCGCCAGCACCAGGTAGTCCTGCACGCACCCGGCCAGCACCGCGCCGATGATGATCCAGATGGCCCCCGGCAGGTAGCCCATCTGAATGGCCAGCACCGGGCCGATCAGCGGACCGGCCCCGGCGATCGCCGCGAAGTGATGCCCGAACAGCACCCGCCGGTCGGTGGGCATGTAGTCGGTGCCGTTCTCGTAGATCTCCGCCGGGGTGGCGTGGTCATCGCGCGGGCGGACGATCTTCATCTCAATCAGCCGGGCGTAGAACCGGAACCCGACGACGTAGGTGCAGATCGCCGCGATGACGAACCACACCGCGTTGACGGTCTCACCGCGCAGGAACGCGATCACCGCCCACGCGATCGCACCGAGCACGGCGATGGCGCCGAACACCAGCTTGTGTCGGGTGGTGATCGGCGAGCGGTCGATGATCGCCACCGGCGGCAGACCGGGCTCGGTGCGGACGAAGGTGACGTCGCCGCGGACCTCCTCGATGCGGTCCGGCGGCGCGGCGGGCGGTGATGTCACGGTTCTCTCCTCGATGATGTGCTGAGGTGATCCTCGCACCCCGTGCGGTCCCGACGTGGACGTGTTTGTGTGGGAATCGGAGCCTCCCTGTCGATATCCACCGGATGGGGGATGCTTACAGCGCAGATCCCGGCAGGCTCGACCTAGTGCAGAGGAGGTGAGCGCGATGCCGGTATGGCGGCTGCGTGACTACCACGACGAAGATCTCGATCAGGCCATCGCCGTGTGGGACCAGAGTCGTGGCCCGGGCGCGGCCGAACCGGTGTTCAGCGTCGCCGAGGTGATGGCCGCAGCGCGCGCCCGTGAACCGGCGGTGGTCGCCGAGGTCGGCGACGAGGTGATCGGCATGGCGGTGGCCCAGACCCAGGGCGAACGGGCCTGGATCCTGCTACTGGCCATCGGCGCGCGGTGGCGGGGCCGTGGCGTCGGATCGGCGCTGCTGGCCGATCTGGAGCGGCGGCTGCGATCGGCGGGGGTGCGGCGGATCTGCGCCGCGCTGCCCGACGGGGCGACCGGGGCTGCGGCCCTGGAGAACTCCGGCTACGCCCGCCGTGACCAGCTGGTCTACTACGAACTGATCGAACACCTCGGGCCCGACCAGGCCAACCTGCTCGACGAGATCGGCGGGCAGATGCTGCCGCCCGGGCTGTGGGACGACCTGGCCGGCATGGAAACCGAGAAACAGATCATCGAACGCCGCATCGTCGATCCGCTGGCCCACCCGGAGGTGGCCGACCGGTACGGGGTCAGCCCGCCGAAGGCCGTCATTCTGTTCGGCCCGCCCGGAACCGGGAAAACCAGCTTCGCCAAAGCGATTTCGTCGCGGCTGGGTTGGCCGTTCGTCGAGTTGTTCCCATCCCGGTTGGCGGCGACCGGAACCGGCGGGCTGGCGGCGTCGCTGCGGGAGGCGTTTGCCGACCTGGCCGAACTCGACGAGTTGGTGTTGTTCATCGACGAGGTGGAGGAGATCGCCACCGCGCGGGCCGGTGCGTCGAGCACCGAACTCGGCGTCACCAATGAACTGCTGAAACTCATTCCGGCGTTCCGTCAGCACGACAGCCGACTGCTGGTGTGCGCCACCAATGCGGTGCACTCACTGGACTCGGCGTTCCTGCGGCCCGGTCGGTTCGACTACGTCATCCCGGTCGGCCCGCCCGATCAGCCGGCCCGCCGCGCGGTCTGGCAGCGCTACCTCGGTGCGGCCAACGGCGGAGCGGGGGGCGGGATCGACGTCGATCGCCTGGTCACCGCCTCGGAACTGTTCACCCCGGCCGATATCGAGTTCGCTGCCCGCAAGGGTGCCCAGGCCGCGTTCGAGCGGGAGATGCGCGACGGTCGCGGGCTGCCGGCGGTCACCGAGGACTTCCTGAGGGCCATCGGTGAGGTGCGGCCCACCCTGACCGCGGACATGCTGGAGGAGTTCGAACGCGGAAAGGCCGAATTCGCCCGCCTTTAGTTGCGAACGGTGTTACGTGAATGGATCGGGTGATACAACAATAAGCATGGCGGAGCTGACTTCGGGACGCGGCTGGACCTTCCTGACCAACCACGCCCACGTGCTGCTGTGTCTGTCCCGGGGCGAGGCGCTGACCGCCCGGGAACTCGGCCTGCGCATCGGCATCACCGAACGCGCCGTCCAGGTGATCCTGTCCGACCTGACCGAGGGCGGCTACCTGAAGAAGAAGAAGGAAGGCCGCCGCAACCTCTACACGGTCAACCCGAAGGGTCGACTTCGCCATCCGCTGGAGTCCCACCACACCGTCGGCCAGTTGATCGACGCCCTGGACTAGCCGCCGACAGGCCTGCAGTGCCCCCGGCCGCCGGTCGGCGGTAACGTCGGTTGCAGGACGTCCCGACCAGGAGGCAACGATGCCGATCGCATTGACCGACGACCACCGCGAACTCGGCGGAGTCGCCCGATCGTTCCTCACCGCCCAGAAGGCGCGGTCGGCGGCGCGCGACATGCTCGACGCCGACGAGGAGACCCGCCCGCCGTTCTGGCCGGAGTTGGCCGAATTGGGTTGGCTGGGCATGCATGTCGAGGAGTCCTACGGCGGTTCGGGTTTCGGGCTGCCGGAGTTGGTCGTGGTCATCGACGAACTCGGCCGCGCGGTGGCGCCGGGGCCGTTCGTGCCGACGGTGGTGGTCTCGGCGGTGCTGGCCGCAGTCGGCAGCGAGGAGCAGAAGGCCCGGCTGCTGCCGGGCCTGATTGACGGATCCCGCACCGGGGCAGTGGGTTTCGGCGGTGATGTGACGGCCGCCGGTGGCCGGGCCTCCGGAAATGCCGGTGTGGTTCTGGGCGCCGGGCTGGCCGATGTGCTGCTGATCGCCGCCGGTGAGGACATGCTGCTGGTGGAGCGCGGCGCCGACGGTGTGACGGTGCAGGTGCCGAAAAACCTGGACCCCACCCGCCGATCGGGAACGGTGAGCCTGGCCGACGCCGCCGTCGAGGTGCTGCCCGGTGCCCGCGGTGCCGCACTGGCCCGCGCCCGCACCCTGTTCGCCGCCGAAGCCGTCGGCGGGGCGTCGGACTGTGTGGACGCCGCTGTCGAGTACGCCAAGGTGCGGGAGCAATTCGGCCGCACCATCGCCACGTTCCAGGCCGTCAAACATCACTGCGCCAATATGCTGGTGGGCTCGGAGTCGGCGGTGGCCTGCGTGTGGGACGCGGCCCGCGCCGCCGGGGCGGACGAGCAACAGTTCGAGTTGATCGCCGCGGCGGCCGCCACGCTGGCCTACCCGGCCTACGTCCGCAACGCCGAACTGAACATCCAGGTGCACGGCGGCATCGGGTTCACCTGGGAGCACGATGCGCACCTGCATCTGCGCCGCGCGCTGACGGTGCAGGCCCTGCTCGGCGGGGACGGCCCGGCCACCGACCTGTTCAATTTGACGGCCAAGGGCCTCACCCGCGCCAATAGTCTGGATCTGCCGCCGGAGGCCGACCAGATCCGCGCCGAGATCCGGGCGGAGGCCCAGCGCATCGCCGCCCTGGACGCCAACGCTCAACTCGACGAACTGATCGCCACCGGATACGTCATGCCGCACTGGCCCAAGCCGTGGGGCCGGGCCGCCGGGGCCGTCGAGCAACTGCTGGTGGAAGAGGAGTTCGCCGCCGCCGGGGTGACCCGCCCCGACTACGGCATCACCGGCTGGGTGATCCTGACGCTCATCCAGCACGGCACACCCTCCCAGATCGAACGTTTCGTGGAGAAGGCGCTGCGCAAGGACGAGATCTGGTGCCAGCTGTTCTCCGAGCCGTCGGCCGGTTCTGATGCCGCCGCGGTGAAAACGAAGGCCACCCGCGTCGACGGCGGCTGGATCATCAACGGCCAGAAGGTGTGGACGTCGGGCGCGCACTACTGCCAGCGCGGATTAGCCACCGTCCGAACCGATTTCGACGCACCCAAGCATGCCGGCATCACCATGGTGATCCTGGACATGAAGGCCCCCGGCGTGGAGGTCCGGCCGCTGCGGCAGATCACCGGCGGTTCGGAGTTCAACGAGGTGTTCCTCAACGACGTGTTCGTCCCCGACGAGGACATCGTCGGAGAACCCAACGCCGGCTGGACGGTGGCCCGGGCGACGTTGGGCAATGAACGGGTCAGCATCGGTGGGGGAGCAGGAGGCATCGCGGCGGCAACGGCGTGGCTGGTACACCTGGCCCAGACCCACGGCGACCGGATGGCCGGCGCCGCCCAACGGGTCGGCCGCTTCCTGGCCGACGACCACGGTCTGCGGCTGCTCAACCTGCGTCGCGCCGCCCGCAGCATCGAAGGCGCCGGCCCCGGACCCGAGGGCAACATCACCAAACTGAAGTTGGCCGAGCATTTCGGCGAGCAGGGCGCGATCGCCGCGGCACTGATGGGCCCGGACTTGGCGCTCGACGACGGCGAAGCCGCCCTGGCTGCCCGCGCCGCGATGGGCGCCCGCGGGATGGCGATCGCCGGTGGCACCTCGGAGGTGGCGCGCAACCAGATCGCCGAACGCATCCTGGGCATGCCCCGCGATCCGCTGATCAAGTAGGCGGGCCGGTGGCCGATATCCAGATCAGCGTCCGGGGCACTCATTCGGTGACACTGCCGCCACAGCAGGCCACCGTGTACGCCTCGGTGAGCGCCGACGGGCCCGCGCCCGGACCGGTGATGCAACTCGTCGCCGCCACCCTCGCCGAGGTCAGCGCCACCTTGCAGACCCGGCACGACCCGGCCGTCGGCACGGTGATGCGTTACGCCGTCGAGCAGATCCGCACGGGGGCGCACCGCCCGTACAACCAGGACGGCCGCCAACTGCCCTTGGTGCACACCGCCTCGGCGACGGTCACCGCGACGTTCACCGACTTCGATGACCTCGCCGCCTGGATCGAGCACACCGCAGGCCTGGACGGGGTCGGCGTCAACCACATCGAGTGGGCGTTGACCGATGACCGCCGGATCGCGGTGGAACGCGAAACCCGCCGGCAGGCGGTGTGGGACGCCCGGCAACGGGCCCAGGACTTCGCTGACGCACTGGACCTGGGCCCGGTGTTGGTCCGCTCCATCAGCGACCCGGGCGTCGGCGGACCGCCACAGCCCAAGGTCATGATGGCCCGCGCCATGGCAGGAGAGCCCGAGATCGCCCTGCGTCCCGAGGATGTGGAGGTAACCGCGCAGGTGGAGGCCACATTCACCGTGCCCGGCCGGTAATCGGCACGAAACCACCGGACGGGTCCAGCGCCAGTAGAGTCGACCCCATGCCCAAAACGCGTACGCCGGTTCCGGCGTGGGCACGGGTGGTCGGGTTGTTCGCCGTGGTGTTTCTCGGCTACGTGGCCGGAGCCCAGTTGACGGTGACGGCCTTCGGTGCCTCCGAGGTGGGCCCCTCGTTCTTCCCCCCGGCAGGTGTCACCGTGGCAGCGATGCTGCTCACTCGGCGCGCGCAGTGGCCGGTGATCGTCGCGGCCATCGTTTTAGGCGAGTGCGCCGTCGACCTGCACGCCGGTTACGCACATACCGCGATCGCCGGGTACGTGCTGGCCAACTCAGTCGAGCCGCTCCTGGGGGCCTCCGCGGTGCTGGCGCTGTGCAAGGGTGTGCCGGATCTGCGCCGCCGCAAAGATCTGTTCGTCTTCGTCGTCGGAGCCTGCCTGGCGGGTCCGTTCGTCGGTGGCCTCATCGGTGGGGCGAGTGTGGCCGCGCACTTCGATGTGTGGTGGCCCGGTGCGGCGCTGCGCTGGTTCGCCAGCGACGCCATCGGCGCCCTGGTGGTGGGGGCTCCGATCCTATTGTGGCGCAAGCAGATCTACGTCCTGCGGGAGCGGCCCGTCGAGACCGTCGGCATTCTGGGCACCACCGGCGCGCTGTCCTGGCTGGCGGTCTGGACGGGACTTTCGCCGTCGTTGTTGATCCTGCCGACGCTGGCCTGGGCCGCGCTGCGACTCGATGTGCTCGGCGCAGCGCTGGCCGGGGCCGGGGCGGCGCTCGCCGCGAACCTGCGCGCCGCATCCGGGTTGACCCTTCTCGAGGGCGTGGGCCTGTCAGCGCCCGGGCGCACGGCGTTGATCCAGGCGCTCATCGCGGTGAACGTGTTATTGGCCATGCTGATCGCCCAGGAAGGTGCGGCCAGACGCACCGCCGCGCGGGAGAAGGCCGCAGAACAGCTGGAGCGACAACGCCTGCAGAATGTCGCCGCGGTGCTGCACTCGGCCGCCCATCCCGCCCCGGCCGAGGTCTCCGGTGTGGACTACAGCGCCTGCTACCAACCGGCCGAAGAAGAGTCTGGTCTCGGCGGTGACTGGTACTCGGTGCTGGCGCTGCGCAAGAACCGGGTCTACCTGTCCGTCGGCGACGTGGTGGGCCACGGGCTGACGGCCGTGGAGGACATGGCGCAGTTGCGCAGTGCCGCCAACGCCTACGCCTACCAGGGACTGGCGCCGACCCAGGTGCTCGCCGAACTGAATGATTTCGCCGGTAATGTCAGTCAGGGCGGGTTCGCCACGGCGGTGGCCGCCGTCTACGACCCGCTGACCGGCACGCTGTCCTACAGTTCGGCGGGCCATCCGCCGGCCCTGCTGCGTCGCGCGAAGACCGGCGAGGTGACCCAACTCGGCGAGGCCGGCGGTCCGGTGCTCGGGCCCATCGACGACGTCACCTATCCGGAGGCCGCGGTGTCCGTCGACCCCGGAGACGTCATCGTCATGTACACCGACGGACTGGTCGAGCACCCCGGCGATGTCGTCCAGACCGGGATCAGCCATCTGGAACGAGTGGTCGCGAACTGGCCCCCGGATGCGCTGTTGGATTCCGAAGCGCTGGTCGCCGAGGTCGCCCCGAGGCCGCATCCCGACGATGTCTGCGTACTGGTCGTGCGCATCAAGACTGCCGAACAGCAGCAGGCCGGGGCGGCGAGTCGGTGACCCTCCATAAGGGAGCCGCCGCTGACGCAATCACGCCGGTGGTGTCAGGGGCCGTGACAGGGGCCGTGCCAGGGGCCGTGTCAGGGGCCGTGTCAGGGGCCGGCGAGCCCAGGCCGCAGTGGCGCGCCGATGCGGTCGGTGTGGTGGCTGTCTTCCTGGCGTTCACCGTCGGCGCGGTGCTGTCGTGGGAGTCGTTCGGTTCCACGCAGGGTCCGTCGTTCTTCTATCCCTCGGCGGGAGTCACCGCCGCCGCCTTGATGCTCAGCCGGCGCGCCCTCTGGCCGGCGATCGCGGCCGCCGTCGTTGCCGCCGAAGTTCTGGTCGACTCCCTCTACGGAAACCCGTTGGTGTTGTCGGTCACCTTCGCCGTGTCCAATGTGATCGAGCCTGTGGTCGGCGCGCTGCTGGTGCTGAAGTGGTGTGGCGGTCAGCCCGACCTGCGCAAGCGCCGGGACTTCATCGCCTTCATCGTGGGGGCGTGCGTGGCCGGGCCCCTCGTCGGCGGGCTGGTCGGAGGGACCGCCAGTTCTGTCGTCAACGAGCGGCCGTGGCTCAGTACGGCGCTGACCTGGTGGTCGGGTGACGCGCTCGGCGTTCTGGTAATGGCATCGCCGATTCTGCTGTGGCGCTACCAGTCGTCCGTCCTCCGGCGGCGCCCCTGGGATGTGGCGGCCCTGCTGGTGGTCGCCGTGGTGCTTCCGGTGGCGACGTTCTGGGCCAATTTCGCGCCGTCGATCCTGATCCTGCCGGTGCTCGCCTGGGCGGCATTCCGGGTCGGCATGCTCGGGGCGTCGATCGGCGGAGCGGTGGCGGCTTTCCTGGTCAACATCATGTCGACACGCGGGGAGGGGCCGTTCAGCCACCAGGGCCTCTCGCCGGCCCAACAGGTGGTGCTCACCCAGACCTACCTGGCGGTGATCATCGTGGTCGCCATGCTGATCGCCCAGGAGGCCGCCGGACGGGTCAGTGCGGTGGCCGAACGCGAAGCCGAACGCCGCGAGCGGTTACGACTGGAGTCGCTGTCCCGGCTTGCTCAGGAACTGTCCGCTGCTCTGACAACCGAGCAAATTGGCAAGTCGTTGGTGAGACAGGTGCTCAACGAGGCCGGCGCCAGTGCGATCAGCCTGGGTTTGATCAGCGCGGACGGCCGAAAGCTCGAGTGGGTCGCCGAGTCGGGATATCCCGGCGCCTTGGTCGAGCAGGCCCGCAGAGGGGTCGACTTGGCTGAACGGACGTTGGCCACCGACGCGATCCGATCGGCTACGCCAGTCGCCTATCGCGACTCCTCGTCTTTTGCAGTCGCCTACCCGCAACGGGCGCACTGGTGGCGGGTCGGCGGCGCCGAAGCGATACTGACGTGGCCGTTGGCTGCCGGGGGCCGCCCCTTCGGCGTGCTGCAGATGGTGTGGTCCACTCCCCAACCGCTGAACAACGCTCAACTGGCGTACGTCTCGGCGGTGTCGACCATGGTGAGCCAGGCTCTGGTCCGCGCCAAGGTCTACACCGACGAGCACGCCCGCGCGGCGGTGCTGCATGCCGTTGCGCAACCAGTAGACCAAGTCGACGTCGTCGGCCTGGAGTACAGCGCGCTCTATCGGCCTGCGGACGCGGCGCACGGCCTTGGTGGGGACTGGTACAGCGTCATGGCTCTACCGGATAGTCGGACCTACCTGACCGTCGGTGACGTCATCGGTCACGGGCTGCCGTCCGTCCAGGACATGGCCCAATTGCGCAGCACCGGAGATGCCTATGCCCATCAGGGACTGCCGCCCGCGCAGATACTGAGCGAGCTGAACCGCTTTGCCGCCCGCCAGATTCGCGGCGAGTTCGCCACCAATCTGGTGGCGATCTTCGATTCCGCACACAACTCGCTGGCCTACAGTTCGGCCGGTCACCTTCCCGCTCTGCTGCGCCGTGCGCAGACCGGGGATGTCGTCCGACTCTCCGCCGCTTCGGGTCTGATGATCGGCCCGTTCGAGGACTCCGCGTACGTGCAGGAATCGGTACCGGTCCAACCCGGAGATGTGCTGATGATGTACACCGACGGTCTGGTCGAGCATCACAGCGGGGGCCTCATGGCCGGCATCGCGCACCTTGAGCAGGTCCTGGCAGCCTGGCTGCCGGAAGCCCTGCTCGACTGTGAAGCCGTCGCCGCCGAGATGGTCCACGCGCCCTACGAGGACGACATATGCCTGTTAGTCGTCAAATTCACCTCTGCCGCAGCGAATTAGCCTGCTGGTCAATGAAACCCGCGCAGTTTTATACGCTGCTTGCCTGATCACCTACCCTAGCGCCGGCCCCGCGAGGCGGGCTCAGGGGCGCCGAGGTCAGTGCATCCGGTCGCCAGCCGCGCGTAGCTCAGCATCAACTCGACGCAGCGTTCGTATGGCAGGGAAGTGTTTCCCTCGATGATGTGCATGCAGTAGGCGTCCTCGAGGCCGACGAGGTTCTGTGCGACGTCGATCGTGTCGTCGGTGATGGCGAAATGATCTTGGCTGCAACCGAGTTCGAGGATTCCGTGGTAAAGCATGACTTGCCGCTCGAAGAGGCGCGTGCCGAGTTGCGCCCGGACCGGGTCGGCGCGTTTGGCATTGTCGATGTGATAGAGCGCCACGGTGGTCGCGTCGTCGGCGGCCTGCGGCATGCCCCTGCGGATCATCTCGACCATCTTGTCGCGAGCGTCATCGTGCAGAGCGATCGCAGCCAGTCGTTCGGTGAAAAAGCGTTCGGTCGCCAAGGCGTGCACTTCGGTGAGCAATCCATCGAGGTCGTCGAAGTAGTAGTGCACGGTGGCCGTGGAGACACCGGCCACATTCGCCACGTCCCGGATGCGCAAACCGTCGAAGCCGCGTTGCTGAATGGTTTGCATGGCGGCCTGAACCAGTTGCGCCTTTCGTGCGGTGCGCTTGGAGGGGCGTGCCATGACGCTAAGTATCGTCAATGACCGCCGTTTTTCCACCGTTTGGTGGTATTCCAATTCACAGTTAGGAATATTCACAAACACACAGTTCTGTCCGGCAGAGACGGCAGATAACAACTGACTCGTAGTGAGTATTGGTCGCGCTCACGGGGGTGGCGTCGGTTCCCGTTGCCGGCGATGTCCGCCTGCTGGTCGTCGCATTCGGGAGCGCCGAAGCGGCTGAGCTCGTCGGCCGAAAAGAGTTGGCTGTTCTCCACGTCTTACGCTACTTCCATGGGCACGGCTGGGGGCGCGCCGACGACAGCGCCACCACATGCTGCGTCGTCGTTCTGGGGTGATTCCCTCGGCTTGTTTGCCGTGGTGCTGCTCGCCTTCGGCGCGGGCGCCGTGCTGTCCTGGGAGTCCTTCGGCTCGGCGATCGGTCCGTCGTTCTTCTACCCGTCAGCCGGTGTGACGGTTGCGGCGATGTTGCTCTCCCGGCGTGCGTTGTGGCCGGCCGTGCTGGCCGCCGTCGTGGTCGGCGAGGTCACCGTCGACGTGTTCTACGGCAGCCCGGCAGGGGTGGCCTTCGGTTTTGCCGCCGCTAACGCGGTCGAGCCGCTGATCGGCGCGTCGCTCACACTCACCTGGTGCCGCGGCCGCCCCGACCTACGCAAGCGCCGCGACTTCGTCGCATTCCTCATCGCGGCGTGCCTGGTCGGGCCGTTGTTCGGCGGGATGGTCGGGGGAACGGTCAGCGCCGGTGCCAACAAGACCCCGGTGTTGGCCGCGGTGCTGGACTGGTGGGCCGGCGACGCGGTCGGGGTATTGGTGGTGGCCGCGCCGATCCTGCTGTGGGCCACGCAGTCCTACATCGTGCGCCAGCGGCCGTGGGAAACCGCCGGCATCACGACGCTTGCCGGAGCTCTGTCGGCCACCGCCCTGTGGACGAATGTGCCGCCCACGGTGCTGATCCTGCCGGTCTTGGCCTGGGCTGCCCTGCGACTGGACATGCTCGGCGCGGCCCTGGCCGGTGTGGTGGTGGCGTTCGTGGTCAATGTGATGATGACGCGGGGCCACGGGTTGTTCACCAGCATTCCCCGGTCGGTCGACACCCAGGTCGCGCTCACCCAGGTGTTCATCGTGATCATCGTGGTCGTCGCCATGCTGATCGCTCAGGAGGCCGCTGCGCGGATGTCCGCCGTCGCGGATCGGGAGGCCGAACGACGGGAACGGATGCGACTGGAGACGCTGTCCCAGTTGGCCCAGCAACTGGCCGGTGCGCTCAGTCCGCGTGATATCGGCGATGCACTCGAGGAACGGGTGCTCAACGAGGCCGGCGCGCGGGCGCTGAACCTGGGTCTGGTCAGCTCCGACGGCCGGAATCTGCAGTGGGTCACCATGTCGGGGCATCCGCAGACAGTGGTCGATGAGTTCGGCGGCGGTGTCGCACTCAGCGAACGAACCGTCGGCACCGACGCCATCCGCTTCGGCGCGCCCGTCCTGGTACGGACCGCCGCGGAGTATGAGCAGAAGTACCCGGAGAAGGCCTACTGGGCGCGGCTGAGCGGAGCCGAGTCGACCTTCGGGTGGCCGTTGACCGCGGGCGGCAAGCCGTTCGGGGTGCTGCTGCTCGTGTGGTCGGACCCGCAACCCTTCGACGACGCGCAGCGTGCCTTTGTCTCCGCGGTGGCCACCATGGCGGGTCAGGCGTTGGTGCGCGCCCAGGTCTACGCCGACGAACACGCCCGGGCCGCGGTGTTGCAGTCCGCGGTACTTCCCACCAGTCCGGTGGACACCTGCGGACTGGACATGGCCGTCACCTATGAACCCGCCGACGTCGCCCAGGGTCTTGGCGGGGACTGGTACGACATCATGAGGTTGCCGAAGAACCGCATCTACTTCGCCGTCGGCGACGTGATCGGACATGGGCTGCCCGCGGTGGAGGATATGGCGCAATTACGCAGCGCAGGAAGGGCTTTGGCGCACCATGGCCTACCGCCGGCGCAGCTGCTCGCCGAGCTCAACGGGTTCACCCGCCACGCCAGTCTGGGAAAGTTCGCCACCATGGCGGTCGCGATCCTGGACCCGGATGAGGGCACGCTGTCCTACGGCTTGGCCGGCCATCCCCCGCCGTTCCTGCGCTACGCCTCTGATGGCGAGGTGGTCCGACTCTGCGAGGCGCACGGGCCTGTTCTGGGGCCGGTAGCGGAGGCCACCTACACGGAGGTCCGCGTTCGGATTGCGGCCGGGGACATTCTGGTGATGTACACCGACGGTTTGGTCGAACGCCCCGGCCTGGACATCGAGATGGGACTGGCGCGGGCGCAGCAGATGATCGCCGGGTGGGACCCCCTCACCGGACTCGACGATGACTGCGAAGTGCTTCAGGAAACGCTGGCGCCGCGACCGCGGTCCGACGACGTGTGCATCATCGCGGTGCGGTTCGCCGATGCCGACGCCGGCGGTTCACCGGGCTGAGGCGAAGGCCCGCAACCAATCCAGCCAGGCGTCCATGCCCTCGCCGGTGCGGGCGCTGACCGGCAGGATCGTCGCGGACGCATTGACCTCGCGAACCCGGGCGACATAGGTGTCGACGTCGACGTCGAGGTGCGGAACCAGGTCGATCTTGTTGAGCAGCACCACATCCACCGAACGGAACATCACCGGATATTTCAGCGGCTTGTCCTCGCCCTCGGTGACCGAGTACACCATGGCCTTGGCGTGCTCACCGACGTCGAACTCCGCCGGGCACACCAGGTTTCCGACGTTCTCGATGACCACTAGATCCAGAGCGTGCAGGTCCAGGCCGGACAGGGCGCGGTGCACCATCGGCGCGTCGAGGTGGCACTCCCCGCCGAAGCCGTTGCTGGTGTTGAGCAGCGAGATCTGCGCACCGCGGCCCTCGAGTTTGGCGGCGTCGAGGTCGGTGGCGATGTCGCCTTCGATGATCCCGACCGAGAACTCGCCGGCCAGCGCGTCCAGGGTGGCCGCCAGGACGGTGGTTTTGCCCGAGCCCGGCGAGCTCATCAGGTTCAGCGCGCGAATCCCATTGGCCTCGAAAGCATCCCGATTGACCGCGGCGCGGTCGTCATTCTCGGCGAAGATCGCCTCGAGGACTTCGATGCGCTGGGACCCGGTGTGGTAACCGCTGTGGTCGCCATGCCCATGCCCATGGTCATGGGCATGGTCATGGTCGTGCTCGCCGTGGTCATGGCTGTGCACGGTGCCGTCGTCGTGGCGGTGAAATCGACCCATCTGCTCAACACCTTCCGTCTAGGTGACGTCTACCGAGGTGACCAGGAACTCTTCGCCATGCACCACCGCGACGTCGGCGCTGTTGCAGTGCGGGCAGCACACCGACCAGCGTGAGGCGATCTCGGACTGTCGGCCGCAACCGCGGCAGGCGACCTCGGCGGCGACGAACTCCAGTTCCAACTCTGCCTCCGGCATGTCCTCGTGGTCACGCACCAACGTCCAGCAGAACGACAACGACTCGGGCACCACCTGGCGCAGCGCCCCGACCCTGACCCGGACCACGTCGACGCGCCGGCCCGCGGCGTGGGGTTTGACCACCCCCGCGATCGCCTGGCACAGCGACAACTCATGCATCGAAACGAACCCTACGACTAGCGTATTCAACGTGACGGCTCGGGTTCGCCTCGACATCACCGGTGTGGTGCAAGGGGTGGGTTTCCGCCCCGCCGTCGCGCGGATCGCCGCCGAGTTTGGGCTGTCCGGTTGGGTGTACAACGACGCCGGATCGGTGCACTGCGAATTCGAGGGGCCCCAGGCCGATATCGACGCCGCGGTGGCCGCCCTGCGGGACCGGCCGCCGCCGATGGCCCGGATCGACTCCCTGACCGTGGTGGCCCTGGCGCCCTGCGGCGCGGACGGTTTCCAGATCGTCGAGAGCCGGGCCGCCGACGGGTCACGGACCCTGGTGCCCCCGGACATCGCCGTCTGCGCCGACTGCCTGCGGGAGATGCGGGACCCTGCCGACCGCCGCTACCGGCACCCCTTCATCACCTGTACCAACTGCGGGCCGCGCTATACCGTCATCACCGACCTGCCCTATGACCGGCCCGCCACCACGATGGCCGGATTCCCGATGTGCGATGCGTGCGCCGCGGAGTACCACGACCCAGCCGACCGTCGCTACCACGCCCAGACCATCGCCTGCGCCGATTGCGGACCGACGCTGTCCCGTCCACTCGAGGTCGCTGTCGAGGCGCTGCTGGCCGGGAAGATCGTCGCGGTCAAGGGGATCGGCGGCTTTCATCTGGCCTGCCGTGCCGACGACGACGCCGTCGTGCAGCGCCTGCGGGAGCGTAAGACCCGGCCCGCCAAGCCTTTTGCGGTCATGGTGGCCGACCTCGCGGGCGCCCGGGCGATCGCCGAGGTGGACCCCGCCGCGGCGGCGGCACTGACTTCGCCGGCCGCACCCATCGTGCTGCTACCCCGAGTGCCCGGGGCGCTCAGCGATGCCGTGGCGCCGGGCCTCGGCGATGTCGGGGTGATGCTGGCCTATTCGCCGGTGCACCATCTGCTCTTCGATCTGCTCGTCGATGCCCTCGGCGATATTCCGCTGGTGATGACGTCGGCCAATCGGGGCGGCTCACCGATCGTCTACCGCGATGAGGACCTGAGCTGGATTGTCGGCTCCGCCGACGGCCGTGGAATCCCGGATCTGGCCGATGAGGTACTCAGCCACGACCGGCCGATCCACGTGCCGTGCGAGGACTCCGTCGTCACCCTCGACGATCAGCGCCGCGAACTGCCCCTGCGGCGGTCCCGGGGCTACGCGCCGCTGCCGGTCTCGGTCGACGCCGCCACCACGGCCGCCGCCGGCGAGGAGGTGATCCTGGCCACCGGCGGGGACCTTAAGACCACGTTCTGCCTCAGCGGCCCGGACGGCCACGCACACATGTCCCCGCACCTGGGCGATATGGCCGACCCCCGAACCCAGCGTTGCTTCGAGGCCGCGCTGGAGCACCTGGCCTTCATGACCGACCAGCGGCCTACCGTGATCGCCCGCGATCTGCACCCCGGCTACGCCACCACCGCCTGGGCCCGACGCACCGCGGCGGGCCGGCCCGTGGTCGCCGTCCAGCACCACCACGCGCACGCGGTGTCGCTGCTGGCCGATCACCGCCGGCTGGGCAGCCCGATCGTCGCCGTCACCTACGACGGCACCGGCTACGGCCCCGACGGCAGCATCTGGGGTGGGGAACTGCTGACGATCACCGACCCGGTCGAGTACACCCGGGCCGGCCACCTGGTGCCGTTCGCCCTGCCCGGCGGCGACGGGGCGGTGCGCCAGCCCGCCCGCATCGCGCTGGATCTGCTGCACCGCGCGGGCGTGCCGTGGAGTGCCGATCTGGCTTCGGTGGCCGCACTCAGTGAGGCGGACCTGCACGTGCTGGGCCAGCAGATTCCGCGCGGGGTGGGCTGTGTACCCACCTCCAGCATGGGCCGGTTGTTCGACGCCGTCGCCAGCCTTCTCGGGGTCTGCCAGCAGGTCAGCTACGAGGGGCAGGCCGCCGTCGAACTGGAGCACCTGGCCCGCACCGGCGATCCGGTCGGGCTGAGCTTCACGGTCACCGACGGGCTGCTCGATCCCGTCCCGCTGATCGCCGCGCTGGTCGAGCGGTTGCGCGCCGGTGCCGACCGGGCCGATCTGGCCGCCGGTTTCCATCAGGGGGTCATTGACGCGACCGCTGCGGCGGCCCGGCACTGTGCCGATTCGGCCGGCATCGGGACCATCGGTCTGACCGGTGGGGTGTTTGCCAATCGCATACTGCTGCACGGTCTTCGAGAATCTCTGACCCAAACCGGCTACGAGGTCCTGACGCACCGTATCGTTCCTTGTAACGACGGCGGTTTGGCGCTCGGTCAGGCCACCATCGCCGTCGCTCAGCGGGCCGCCCTCAAGGCACGGGAAAGGAACGGCGTATGTGCCTCGGAATCCCCGGCAAGGTGATCGAGATCTGGGAGGAGTCCGGGACGCGGATGTCGACCGTCGACTTCGGCGGCGCCACCAAATCCGTCTGCCTGGCCTACCTGCCCGACATGGAGATCGGCGAGTACACCATCGTGCACGCCGGTTTCGCGATCACCCGCCTCGATGAGAAGTCCGCCAACGAGACCCTGCAAATGTTCCGCGACCTCGGCATCCTCGAGGAGGAACTCGGCGCGGAGTTGGATGCGGAGTTGGATTCAGCATGAAATACCTCGACGAATTCCGCGATCCCGCCGCGGCCAAGGTGCTGGTCGAGGCCATCCGGCGCAGCGCGACCCGGCCCTGGACGGTGATGGAGGTCTGCGGCGGGCAGACCCACTCCATCATCCGCAACGGCATCGACCAGTTGCTCGACGGAGCGGTGGAGTTCATCCACGGCCCCGGCTGCCCGGTCTGCGTCACCCCCCTGGAGATGATCGACCGCGCTCTGGAGATCGCCGCGCGCGACGACGTCATCTTCTGCTCGTTCGGCGACATGCTGCGAGTCCCCGGCTCGACCCAGGACCTGTTCAGCGTGCGGGCCCGCGGCGGTGAGGTCCGCATCGTCTACTCACCGCTGGACGCCACCCGGATCGCCGCCGACAACCCCGACAAACAGGTGGTGTTCTTCGGCGTCGGCTTCGAGACCACCGCACCGGCCAACGCGATGTCGGTGCTGCACGCCCAGCGGTTGGGACTGACGAACTTCTCCATGCTGGTGTCCCACGTCCTGGTGCCGCCGGCCATGGAGGCCATCCTCTCCTCGCCGACCAACCGGGTGCAGGGCTTCCTGGCCGCCGGCCACGTCTGCACCGTGATGGGCACCGGCGAGTACGGGCCGCTGGTGGAGAAGTACAACGTCCCCATCGTGGTCACCGGCTTCGAGCCGCTGGACCTGCTCGAAGGGGTCCGGCAGGTGATCGACCTGCTCGAATCGGGTACCCCCGAGCTGCGCAACGCCTACCCGCGGGCCGTCACCGCCGCGGGCAACACCGTGGCCCAGCAGGCCTTGTCCGACGTCTTCGCGGTCACCGACCGGCAGTGGCGGGGGATCGGGATGATCCCGAAGTCGGGCTGGACGCTGTCGCCGCGCTACGCCGAGTTCGACGCCGAGCGCCGATTCGGAGTCGGCGACCTGCATGTGGCCGAGTCCGCCGAATGCCGCAGCGGCGAGGTGCTCCAAGGCCTGCTCAAACCCAACCAGTGCCCGGCGTTCGGCACCACCTGCACACCGCGAACCCCGTTGGGCGCCACCATGGTCTCCAGCGAGGGCGCCTGTGCGGCCTACTACCAGTTCCGGCGGCTGGAATCCTCGGCGAGTGTCTGACCTGCCCGATCCAACCAACTGGGTCTGCCCGATGCCGTTGCGCGACACCAAACGCATCGTCATGGGACACGGCGGCGGTGGGATCCTGTCGGAGGAACTCATCGAGAACCTCTTCCTGCCGGCCTTCGGCACCGCGGGCGGGCCGTCCCGCGATTCGGCCGTGCTCGCCAACCCCGGCGGGCGGATCGCCCTGACCACCGACTCCTACGTCGTCAACCCGCTGTTCTTCCCCGGCGGCAACATCGGCGACCTCGCCGTCAACGGCACCATCAACGACCTCGCCTGCAGTGGCGCCCAGCCGATCGGACTGACCGCCGGGTTCATCCTGGAGGAGGGCCTGGAGGTCGAGGTGCTCGGCGCGGTGGCCCAGAGCATGGGCAAGGCCGCTGCCGACGCGGGGGTGAACATCCTCGCCGGTGACACCAAAGTCGTGGGACGAGGCGGGGCTGACGGGCTGTTCATCAACACCGCCGGTATCGGCGCGGTTCCCGACGGGGTGCGCATCGGCCCCGAGCAGGCCCGCCCCGGCGACCACATCATCGTGTCGGGCGCCATCGGCGAGCACGGGGTGGCCATCATGAGCGTGCGGGAGGGCATCGACTTCGGCACCACGCTGACCACCGACAGTGCGCCCCTGCACCGCCTGGTGGCGGCCATGCTGGCCAGCCTGGACGACCCCAATTCCGTTCACGCCCTGCGGGATCCGACCCGCGGAGGCCTGGTGGCCGCGACGGTGGAGATCGCCCGCACCGCCAGGGTCGGGGTGGAACTCGACGAGCACGCCATCCCGGTGCCGGAGACGGTCGCCGCGGCCTGCGGATTCCTCGGCCTGGACCCACTGCAGGTCGCCAACGAGGGCAAGATGGTGGCCTTCGTCGACCCCGCCCACAGTGAAGCCGTTCTGGCCGCGATGCGGGCCCGCCCGGAAGGTGCCCACGCGGCGATCATCGGCCGGGCCGTCGAGGAACACCCGGGCATGGCGGTCGTGCGGACCGCGTTCGGAACCACCCGCGTGGTGGAACGCGAACTGGGCGAACAACTTCCGCGGATCTGCTGACTTGGCTGAGCGCAGTGGTTGAGCGCAGGGACTGAGCGCAGTGGCTGAGCCGATGGTGCCCGGGGTCACCGGAACGCTGGACGACGAAGCCGTCGCCGCTCTGACATCCTGGGTCCGCGCCGTCGGTCTGGGCACGACGGTCAGCGATGTGGTTCCCCTGACCGGCGGCAGTCAGAACGTGGTGGTCCGGTTGCGGGTCGACGGGCGCAGGTTGGTGCTGCGGCGCCCGCCGCCGCATCCGCGGCCCAACAGTGACCGCACCATGCAACGCGAGATCGCCGTGCTGACCACACTGACCGGATCCGCGGTGCCCCACCCCCGGATCGTCGCGGCCTGCGAAGACCTCGATGTCCTCGGCGTCGTCTTCTACCTGATGGAGGAGGTCGACGGGTTCAACCCCGGCAACGAGATCGCACCGGCCTACGTCGGGGATGCGGCGATACGCCACCGGGTCGGGCTGAACTACGCCGCCGACGTCGCCCGATTGGGTCAGGCGGCCTGGCAGGACAGCCCGCTGCAGGCCTGGAAGCGGCCCGGGTCGTTCCTGGAACGTCAAGTGCCGCAATGGCGTTCCTCGGTGGAGGCCTACCGGTCCCAGCAGGGCTACGCCCACGACTCACTGCCCGGGGTGGACGAACTGTGCGACTGGCTGGCCGCCCGTCAGCCCACCGACTATGGGCCCGGCATCGTGCACGGCGACATCCACCTCAACAACACGATGCTGCGTCGCGAGGTGCCCGAGGTGGCCGCGTTCGTCGACTGGGAGATGTGCACGATCGGCGATCCGCTGCTGGATCTGGGCTGGATGCTGGTGTGCTGGCCGGTGGACCCCAATCCGTTGGGATCAGCCGGATACCTCGCCGAACTGGGCGGATTGGCGTCCCGCGGGGAGTTGTTGGAGGCCTACCACGCGGCGGGGGGCCGTCGCACCGAGAACCTGGACTGGTACCTGGCCCTGGCCTGCCTCAAACTCGGCGTCGTCATCGAGGGCACCTGGGTGCGCTACCTGGCCGGGCGGGCCAGCCGCGAGGCGGGGGAGCGGTTGCACGCCTCCGCGGTCACCCTGATGGGCCTGGGCGCCGCGGTGGCCGCCGGGGACAACCCGTTTCGCTGACGTCCCCCGCCCCTGCCCCTGCTCCTCTTCCCTCGCCGAGCAGACGCAAAGTCGCACCCGCTCTCGGCGTGTCGGTGCGAGTTTGTGTCTGCTCGCGGGGGAGTGCGGCGCTCGCGGGGAGAGGGGTCGAGGTCAGCGCTGGGTGTTGCAGGTGCACTGCTGGGTGGTCGGCACGTTGCGCATGACCTGATCGACGTGTTCGCCGCAGCCGGCCCAGGTGGTCTTGTGGCAGCGGGGGCATTCAGCGGGGTAGCACATGGTTTCGTCTCCTTCTGGTCGATGAGCTTAAGACGAGGTGGGTCCGGCCTGGGCGGCTATCTGGGCGGCGATTTGCGCCCTGACCTCGTCCATGTCGAGTTCCTTGATCTTGGTGATCAACTCCTCCAGCGCCGGGGCGGGCAGCGCGCCGGGTTGGGCGAACAGCAGCACGCCGTCGCGGAAGGCCATGATGGTCGGAATCGAGCGGATCTGCAGCTCCGCAGCCAACTGCTGTTCGGCCTCGGTGTTGACCTTGGCGTGCACCACATCGGGATGAGCGACGGCCGAACGGTCGAAGACCGGGGCGAAGGCGCGGCAGGGGCCGCACCAGGATGCCCAGAAATCCACGAGCACGATCGGTTTTTCTGTAACGGTGGACTCGAAGTCGGCGGCGGTGAGCTCGACGATGGCCATGGGTTGTCCTTTCAGCTGCGCGGGGAACTCTCTCACAAAGTACCCGAGGGGGTATTTCTATTCCGGCTTGCCTGTACCCCCCTGGGTATGCCTATGATGGGAGTCGACATACCCCACAGGGTATCGGAAACGATCGGAGCACTGAATGCGAACGCCCGCCATCCTCGACGCCGCCGACCTGCGTGGCCTGCTGGAGTCTGAGAACCCGCCACGGATTCTCGATGTCCGCACGCCGGGGGAATTCGAATCCGTCCACATCGCCGGGGCCTACAGCGTCCCATTGGACCTTTTGCGCGAACACCGCGACGAGATCCGCAGCCACCTCGACGAACACGTCGTGCTGGTCTGCCGGTCCGGTCAGCGCGCCGCGCAGGCCGAGCAGACCCTGCATGACACCGGGCTGACCAACGTGCACATCCTCGACGGCGGGATGAACGCCTGGGAGGCCAACGGGTTCTCGGTCAAACGCGGTTCCCAGCGCTGGGACCTTGAGCGCCAAGTACGTCTTGTCGCGGGTTCCATTGTTGCGCTGAGCATTCTGGCGAGCATCTTCGTGCCGGGGTTCAAGTGGGTCGCGTTCGCCATCGGGTCGGGTTTGGTTTTCGCGGCGGTGTCCAACACCTGCACGATGGGGACATTGCTGGCCAAACTGCCCTACAACCGCGGGGCAACCTGCGATGCGCAGACCATCGTCGCGCAACTCGTCGGCTCCGGGTCGGCTACGTCCGGCGCCAAGCCCGGCAGTAAGTGAGGCGGTAGATGCTCCCGCTCACCGTCGGCCTTGCCCTGCTGGTCGGCGTCTCCCTGGGACTGCTCGGTGGCGGCGGCTCGATTCTCACCGTCCCCTTGCTGGCCTATGTCGCCGGGATGGACGCCAAACAAGCCATCGCCACCTCGCTGCTGGTGGTCGGCACCACCAGTGCCGTCGCGGCCGTTTCGCACGCTCGGGCCGGCCGGGTTCAGTGGCGGACCGGGCTCATCTTCGGCGCAGCAGGGATGGCCGGGGCCTACGGCGGTGGGCTGCTGGCCCAGTACATCCCCGGCACCGTGCTGCTGATCGGCTTCGCTGTCATGATGATCGCCACCGCGGTCGCCATGCTGCGGGGCCGCAAGGAGATCGGTCCGGCCGACCCGCACCACCGCATCCCGGTGCCCAAGGTGATCCTCGAGGGCCTGGTGGTGGGCCTGGTCACCGGACTGGTGGGCGCGGGCGGCGGATTCCTGGTGGTGCCGGCGCTGGCGCTGCTCGGTGGACTGCCGATGCCGGTCGCGGTCGGCACCTCCCTGGTGGTTATCGCGATGAAGTCGTTCGCCGGCTTCGCCGGCTATCTCAGCAGCGTCAGCATCGACTGGCGGCTGGCCGGAATGGTCACCGCCGCTGCGGTGGTCGGCGCTCTGCTCGGCGCCCGGCTCACCGCACTGGTCAACCCCGATTCGCTGCGCCAGGCGTTCGGCTGGTTCGTGCTGCTGATGTCCTCAGTCATCCTGGCCGAGGAGATCCACCCCGCCGCCGGCGTCGCCATGGCCGTGCTGACTCTTGCCGCCATGGCCGTCTACTACCTTCGCAGCCGCCGCGCGCGAGATACCCCCGCGGGTACGCTCGTAGCGGTCGAGACCTAAAGGAGACGGCACATGCCCAAGGAGACCGAACATGGTTGGTGACGAGGCCGCCATCACCGATGTGCTCAACCGGCTGCGTCGCGCGCACGGCCAGTTGGCAGGCGTGATCGCGATGATCGAGCAGGGCCGCGAATGCAAAGACGTCGTCACCCAGTTGGCCGCGGTGTCCCGCGCGCTGGACCGGGCCGGCTTCAAGATCGTGGCCACCGGCCTGCGGGAGTGCGTTCTCGGCGACGCGGCCAACGGTAAGGCCCCGATGACCGAGGCCGAGTTGGAGAAGTTGTTCCTCTCGCTGGCCTGAGGCGCGATTGGATGCGGCCCTACCGGATCGGGCCCTACCGGATCGGGCCCTACCGGATCGGACGCAGCACGATCGGCAGCCCGTCAAGGGGCAGCGGCATCCCGGCGAAGTCGTATCTCGGCACATAGCCGGGGTGGGGCAGTTCGAGCCGGTAATTGCGCAGGATGCGGTGCATGATGCTTTTGACCTCCAGTTGGCCGAACACCAAGCCGATGCATTTGTGCGCCCCGCCGCCGAACGGGGCGAACGCGTAGCGGTGGCGTTTGTGCTCCGAACGGGGTTCGGCGAACCGGTCGGGGTCGAAACGCTGCGGGTCGGACCACAATTCCGGCAGCCGATGGTTCATACCCGGCCACAGGTTGATGTTGGTGCCCTCCGGGATGTAGTACCCGCAGATCTCGGTGTCGCGGATGGCCCGGCGGACGTTGAACGGCAGCGGGGTGACCAGCCGCAGGCACTCTTTGATCACCAGGTCAAAAGTCTCCAGCTTGTCCAACTCGTCGATGTCCAGTGGTCCGTCGCCGATCCGGTCGCCCTCCTCGCGCAGGCGTTCCTGCCACTGCGGGTTGGCGGCCAGGTGGTAGGCCATGGTGGTCATCGTCGAGGACGACGTGTCATGGGCGGCCATCATCAGAAAGATCATGTGGTTGATGATGTCGGTGTCGGTGAAGGTGTTGCCGTCCTCGTCGGCGATGTGGGTCAGCACGGTCAGCATGTCGGTGCCGTCGGTGCCGCGCTGTTCTTTAACCCGTTCGACGAAGTAGTCCTCCAACACTTTTCGGGCCTGCAGGCCGCGCCACCACTTGAACGGCGGCACTGGGGTGCGGATGATGGCGCCCCCGGCCCGGGTGGTGGTCTCGTAGGCCTGCTTGATCCTGGTGACCAGGTCGTGGTCGCTGCCCGGTTCATGGCCCATGAACACCACCGAGGCGATGTCGAGGGTGAGTTCCTTGACGGCCGGCATGAACAGGAACCGGGGGTCGTTGACCGGCCAGTCCCCGGCCACCACCTTGGTGGCCACGGTGTCCATATGCGCGACGTACCCGGACAGCCGGGTGCGGGTAAACGCCTCCTGCATGATCCGCCGGTGATACATGTGCTCGTCGAAGTCCATCAGCAGCAGTCCGCGCTTGAAGAACGGGCCGATGACGTCGTTCCAGGAGACCGTCGAAAAGTCCTTGTTCTTGTTGGAGAACACTTCCTGGGTGGCGTCGGGTCCGAGTGCGGCCACCGCGTTCAGGGCCGGGGTCCTGGTGTAGTAGACCGGCCCGTATTTGCGGTAACTCTTCAGCACGAATTCCGGTCCGCCGCGGAAGATCTCGATGAGATGGCCCAGCACCGGCAGGCCTGAATTGCCCATCACCGGTTTCAGGTTGCTGCCGGCCGGGGGGTGGGAGAACTCGAATTCCGGCCAGTCCCATTCCTGCAGTCGCTCGTCGACGACGCCCAGGCCGGGGATGGTCTGCAGGGTGGGGGTGAGTTTGCGGCGGGCTTGGTCCAGCAGGTACTGCGGGGTGCTGATGGTTGACATCGGAGGCTCCTCGAGAAAGCGAAACCGGCGGTATCGCAATCTTTGCGGGCCAACTTGACGGCTGTCAAGTTTCTTTATGTCCTCGGCGTGGTGCATGGTGAACAGGTGAGCGCACTGCAGGAGACCGACGAGGTGCCGCGCCGGCGCGGTGACCGGCAACGGCATGCGATCGTGCAGGCGGTGCGCGAACTGTTGACCGAGAAGCCGTTCGCCGAACTGTCGGTCAGTTCCATCAGCGACCGGGCCGGCGTCGCGCGGTCGGGGTTCTACTTCTACTTCGACTCCAAATACGCGGTGCTGGCGCACATCCTCGGCGAGGTGGTCGACGAACTCGAGGAGCTCACCCAGGACTTCGCCCCGCGGGGTGACAGCGAGACCCCCGCAGAGTTCGCCAAGCGGATGATCGGCAGCGCCGCGGCGGTGTACGCCCACAACGACCCGGTGATGTCGGCCTGCAACATCGCCCGCGGAACCGACGCGGAAATCCGGGAGATCCTGGACCGCTACAACGATCTCGTCATCGACCAGATCGTTCCCCTCGTCGAGGCGGAGCAGGCGGCCGGTACCGCTGACCCGATCACCGACGACGTGCGCACCCTGGTTCGCATGCTGACCGGCGCCACCGCGATGACGTTGTCGGGTGAGTCGATCTTCACCGGCCCCGAACGTGACGTGGCAGGCGCCGTGTCGGTGCTGGAGAAACTCTGGCTGCATGCACTGTGGGGTCGGCAGGCGGGCGTCTAGCCGGCGCCGGATGTAGCGTTCTGGGCGACCGGAGCGACAAGGTACGTAGCCCTGGTTCACCCACCGACATCGGAGACACCCATGAAGACTCAACTCCTCGGCGCCGTCGGCGCCTTCGCACTCGGCGCTTCGGTGCTCGTGGCCCCGGCCGTGAGCAATGCCGAGGGCCCCTGCGGCCCCAACCTCTACTGGAATTCGATCACCAACCAGTGCCAACTGTGCGAGGGCGTCGGTATGTACTGGAACTACCAGGTCAATCAGTGCCTGTTGGCCGATCCGACACCGTACGTCGGCCCGGTTCTCGGACCGGCCGGTCCGGTGGGTGTGGGACCCAACCCGGTCCTCGGTCCGGTCGGCCCGGTTGGGGTAGGCGGTGTGGGTCCGGTCGTCGGGCCGGTCGGCCCGGCCGGGGTCGGCGGTGTGGGTCCGGTGATCGGGCCGGTCGGCCCGATTGGCGTCGGCCCGAGGTAGGGCCCCCTCGGCGCCGGTATCGTCGCCGTCATGGCGGAGCAATTCGCGGGTAAACGCGTTCTGGTCACCGGTGCGGCCAGTGGCATCGGGGAGGCCGTTGCACTCAAGCTTGCCCGGGCCGGGGCGGAGCTGTTCCTGATCGACCGCAACGCCGACGGACTGGCCGACACGGTGGCCGCGGTCGGCGCTGCCGGCGGCGAGGTAGCCGACCACCGTGTGCTTGATCTTTCCGATTTCGAGGCGGTCGCCGGCTTCGCCGCCGACGTCCACACCCGCCATCAGGCGATGGACATGGTGATGAACATCGCCGGCATCTCGGCCTGGGGCACCGTCGGCCAACTCGCCCACTCCCATTGGCGCTCGATGGTCGAGGTCAATCTGATGGGCCCCATCCACGTCATCGAAAGTTTCATCCCGGCAATGGTTTCCGCGGGCCGCGGCGGCCGGTTGGTCAACGTGTCCTCGGCCGCCGGGCTCGTCCCGCTGCCGTGGCACGCCGCCTACAGCGCCAGCAAATACGGGCTGCGCGGGCTCTCGGAGGTGCTGCGGTTCGATCTGGCCCGGCATCGCATCGGGGTGTCGCTGGTGGTGCCCGGCGCGGTCAACACTCCACTGGTGCAGTCGGTGCACATCGCCGGCGTCGACCGCGACGACCCCCGGGTGCAGCGCTGGGTGCGGCGCTTCGCCGGCCACGCGGTCTCACCGGAGAAGGCCGCCGACAAGATTCTGGCCGGGGTGGCCCGCAACCGCTTCCTGATCTACACCTCGCCGGACATCCGGGCGCTGTATGCCTTCAAGCGTTACGCGCCCTGGCCCTTCAGTGCGGTGATGAAGCCGGTCAACGTGCTATTCACCCGGGCGCTGCGGCCACCGCAACGAAGCGGCGCGCAGGCGCTGCCGGCACAGGAGGTGTGAGGGATGCGGCTGGTTCTTGCAGTCCTGATGGTGAGCGTTGTGTCGATCGTCGGCTCGGCTCCGGTCAACGCCGACGAGGACGACGTCCTCACGCTGACCGGTTCGGTGCTCTACTCGCAACCGAGTACGCCGCCGGCCGAGGCGTTGCTGACGGTCACCCTCGAGGACGTCTCGCTCGCCGACGCACCGGCGGTGACGCTGGGCCAGGCGCAGTTCGGAGTCAATGGCCAGCCGGGGCCGATCCCGTTCTCGCTGGCCTACCCCAGATCCGCGGTCGTCCCGCAGGCGTTGTATTCCGCCCGGGCCCGGGTGACCGTCGGTGACCGCCTGTTGTTCACGACCACGCAGAGCTACCCGGTCGACCCGTTGCGTCCTGTGCCGCTGCAACTGCTGTTAGAACCGGTTGCACCGCCGCCGGCGCCGGACGCCTCGCTGACCGACACCTACTGGAAGCTCGTGCAGGTACAGCGCGTTCCGGTGCTGGTGGCCGAGCAGGAACGTGAACCGCACCTGGTGCTCAACGGGCAGGACGGCCGGTTCGCCGGTTCGGGTGGGGTCAACCGGCTGATGGGCGGGTACACCCTGGCCGGTGACGCGCTGACGTTCGCCGAGGCGGCCTCGACGATGATGGCCGGATCACCGGAGGCGATGGCCCAGGAACAAGCCATCCTCGCCGCGCTGCCCCTGGTCCGCGGTTTCCTCATCAGCGGTACTGACCTCACCCTCGTTGATGACGCCGGCCAGCCGGTCCTGCAGGCCGTCGCGGTGCGCTGAACTCACCGCGGGGTCTGGTGGGCCGTCCTGTCGGGGCCCGGTGATAGACCAGAGGGCACTCGGATGTGACCCGCGACACGCCGAGGTGAGGGTCCGTCGAGGGCTTACGACCTGGGAATTTCACAAATGTTATTCGGAATATGTAGTACCTACCCGTGCTGTGAGACACTAGGTGTAGTGTTTGGCAGGCCGGTGGGCCCGCAGATGCGGGTCCGCCGGAACCACTGAGAAACGTCCGTCAAGGAGCCATCCCGAAGATGACCATCACCGTCTACACCAAGCCGGCTTGCGTCCAGTGCAACGCCACCTACAAGGCCCTCGACAAGCAGGGACTGTCCTACGAGATCGTGGACATCACCGAGGTGCCCGAGGCTCGGGACTACGTGATGGCGCTGGGCTACCTGCAGGCGCCGGTGGTGGTCGCCGACGGCGAGCACTGGTCCGGGTTCCGCCCCGACCGCATCAGAGCCCTTTCCGGCGCGCTGGCCTCAGACGCCACCGCCGTCAGCGCCTAGATCTCGATGCACACCGACGGTGGCGCGCCCGGGACGGGCCCGGTGCAGGTGGTGTACTTCTCCAGCGTTTCGGAGAACACCCACCGCTTCGTGCAGAAACTCGGGTTGCCCGCCGTCCGGATACCGCTCAAGAACGGCGGCGTCGAGGGCTCCATCGAGGTCCAGGTGCCCTACGTGCTGATCCTTCCCACCTACGGCGGCGGGCGGGCTAACGGACCGGATCCCGAGGCCGGCGGTTATGTGCCCAAACAGGTCATCGCGTTTCTCAACAACAAACACAACCGATCGCTGATCCGCGGCGTCATCGCGGCGGGCAACACCAACTTCGGTGCCGAGTTCTGTTATGCGGGCGACGTCGTGTCCCGCAAGTGCGGGGTGCCGTATCTCTACCGATTCGAACTCATGGGAACCACCGACGACGTTTTTGCCGTCCGGGCGGGTTTGGCTGAATTCTGGAAGGGCCTCCAAGAAAGGGACGACACGTGTCACCAACGGTCACTGCTGCAGAGCCGGTAACCACAACGAGCCAGGCGCACGCGCTGCCGGGGGAGACCGACTACCACGCCCTGAACGCGATGCTCAATCTGTACGGGCCCAACGGCGAGATCCAGTTCGACAAGGACGTCCTGGCCGCCCGGCAGTACTTCTTAGAGCACGTCAACCAGAACACCGTCTTCTTCCACAACTACGACGAGAAGATCGACTACCTGATCCGCGAGAACTATTACGAGCGTGAGGTTCTCGACCAGTACTCGCGTAACTTCGTCAAGACGCTGATCGACCGCGCATACGCCAAGAAGTTCCGCTTTCCGACCTTCCTGGGGGCGTTCAAGTACTACACCTCCTACACGCTGAAGACCTTCGACGGTAAGCGCTACCTGGAGCGCTTCGAGGACCGGGTGGTCATGGTGGCGCTCACGTTGGCCGCCGGTGACACCACGCTGGCCGAGCAACTGGTCGAGGAGATCATCGACGGGCGGTTCCAGCCGGCCACCCCGACGTTCCTCAACTCCGGCAAAGCCCAGCGCGGCGAGCCGGTGAGCTGCTTCCTGCTGCGCATCGAAGACAACATGGAGTCCATCGGGCGTTCGATCAACTCCGCTCTGCAGCTGTCCAAGCGCGGCGGCGGAGTTGCGTTGCTGCTGAGCAACATCCGCGAGCACGGCGCGCCGATCAAGAACATCGAGAACCAGAGCTCCGGGGTCATCCCCATCATGAAGTTGCTGGAGGACTCGTTCTCCTACGCCAACCAACTCGGCGCCCGTCAGGGAGCCGGCGCGGTGTACCTGCACGCCCACCACCCCGACATCTACCGGTTCCTGGACACCAAGCGGGAGAACGCCGACGAGAAGATCCGGATCAAGACGCTGAGCCTGGGCGTGGTGATCCCGGACATCACCTTCGAGTTGGCCAAGAACAACGACGACATGTATCTGTTCTCGCCGTACGACGTCGAGCGGGTCTACGGCGTGCCGTTCGCCGACATCTCCGTCACCGAGAAGTACTACGAGATGGTCGACGACGCCCGCATCCGCAAGCACAAGATCAAGGCCCGCGAGTTCTTCCAGACGCTGGCCGAGTTGCAGTTCGAGTCGGGTTACCCCTACATCATGTACGAGGACACGGTGAACCGGGCCAACCCCATCGACGGCAAGATCACCCACTCCAATCTGTGCTCGGAGATTCTGCAGGTGTCAACCCCGTCGACGTTCAACGAGGACCTGTCCTATTCCCATGTGGGCAAGGACATCTCGTGCAACCTCGGCTCGCTCAACATCGCCAAGGCGATGGACTCGCCGGATTTCGCCCAGACCATCGAGGTGTCTATCCGGGCGCTGACCGCGGTCAGCGATCAGACCCACATCACCTCGGTGCCCTCGATCGAGAAGGGCAACGGCGAGGCGCACGCGATCGGGCTGGGGCAGATGAACCTGCATGGCTACCTGGCCCGCGAGCGGATCTTCTACGGGTCCGAAGAGGGCATCGACTTCACCAACATCTACTTCTACACGGTGCTCTACCACGCGATTAGGGCGTCGAACAAGATCGCCATCGAGCGCGGTCACGCGTTCGCCGGCTTTGAGAAGTCCAAGTACGCCAGCGGCGAGTTCTTCGACAAGTACATCGAGGGACTATGGGAGCCGGCCACCGAGAAGGTGCGAAAGCTTTTCGTAGAAGCCGGTATTCGCATCCCGAATCAGGATGACTGGCAGCGGCTGAAGGAGTCGGTGCAGAAAAACGGTATCTACAACCAGAACCTGCAGGCCGTTCCCCCGACCGGTTCGATCTCCTACATCAACCACTCGACATCGTCGATCCACCCGATCGCCTCGAAGGTGGAGATCCGCAAGGAGGGCAAGATCGGCCGGGTCTACTACCCGGCGCCGTATATGACCAACGACAACCTGGAGTACTACCAGGACGCCTACGAGATCGGTTACGAGAAGATCATCGACACCTACGCCGCGGCCACCCAGCACGTGGACCAGGGGCTGAGCCTGACGCTGTTCTTCAAGGACACCGCCACCACGCGTGATGTGAACAAGGCGCAGATCTACGCCTGGCGCAAGGGAATCAAGACGCTGTACTACATCCGGTTGCGGCAGATGGCACTGGAGGGCACCGAGGTCGAGGGCTGCGTGTCCTGCATGCTGTGATGCTCTGACGGCAACGCCGGTGACCTGCGAAATGTCGCCCTGCGGAGTCTAAACCCGCCGGGGCACGCGCCCGCAGTTTCCTGCAGTTTTGGCGGGAATTGACCGCCACGTGGGGCACATGTGGGGCCCGATTCGGGGCACGAGGCACATACGCATGCCGCGCTGGTGAACGGCACTCCGAATCCGTTGAGCAGCCAGGCTTACATCACGTTGCTGGCCGACAAGGTCAGCCTCCCGGCCCTCTATCCGACCGCTGTCCTTGCGGCTCTGGTAAACCCATTGCTGAAGGCGGTGAACAGTCGGTACCTCCTTGGCAACCCACTGGGCGGCGAGGTCGAGTTTCGGCATGAATGTAGCTCCTGGGCATCGAGATTACGCCGGGCCAGCCCGACCAGCGCCCTGCGCGGCGGGCGGATCGGCGCCTCCGGAGGTGGCGTCGCACAGAGCCTCCGACGGCGTACCCGGTCAACTGGTTATATCCCGGAAATCAGGGCCGCGTGTCCTGAATGTTGGGAGATCGACGCCGATCGCTATGCCGTGTTCCAGGTAGTCGTCCCGGTCAGTCCCGTGGAGACCGGGGTGGCTGCCAGCATGGGTCCGTTGAACGTCTGGGAGGCCACCCAGGCAGTCGCCGAAGAACGATTGGCCCTGATACTGCAGGCACTGCGAGCCGAGAACATCAGCGTCGAAGGGACTTTGGGTGACCAGCGCCCGCTTCAGGCGCTCGCCGAGGCGGCCTCCTCGTTCCGGCCGGATCAAATCGTGATCGCCACGCCGCCTCCAGAAGACTCGGTGTGGCACACCTACGATGTCGTCGACCGAGCCCGCACGGATTACGACGTGCCGGTCACCCACGTTATCGGCGATCCCGTTCGACTGACCATGGGAAACA
>NZ_JBILVF010000134.1:0-9543 GCF_044370595.1 Mycobacterium sp. | reverse complement strand
CGGTGTGCATGGTGCGGCGCACCCAGCCTGAGACGGTGCCGGCGACCGAGTCGATGTCGGACTCCAGTGGCGCGTCGAACTTCTTGTGGTACGTGGCGTGGTCGCCGATCACGACCAGCATCGGCACCCGGGCCCGCCGGGCGTTGTGCAGGTTGGCCAGGCCGTTGGCCAGGCCGGGTCCAAGATGCAGCAACACGGCGGCGGGACTGCCCGATATGCGGGCGTATCCGTCGGCGGCGCCGGTGGCAACTCCTTCGAAAAGAGTGAGGACGCCGCGCATGGCGGGCACGGCGTCCAGTGCGGCGACGAAGTGCATCTCCGAGGTGCCCGGGTTGGCGAAACACACCCGTACGCCGTTGTCCACCAGTGTCGTGATGAGTGCTTGCGCGCCGTTCACCGGGACGACTCTAGCCGGGTTTCAGTCACCTCGGATGCCGTCAAGACGCCGGGTCGCCGCCTCGAAACCGCTGACCAGTTCGGCGACGATCGCTGCGGCGGGGCGTATCTCGTTCATCCGGCCCACGATCTGACCGACCGGCATCGCCACCGCGGTCGGATCCTGGGACAGGCTCATCCGCTGGTGCGCCTGCGCCACCAGGACGTTCTGCAAGGGCATCGGCAGCGGTTCGGGGGCGCCATCGGAATCCCAGGCGTCGGTCCAGCGACTCTTGAGCAGCCGGGCCGGTTTGCCCGAGTAGATCCGGCGGCGCACGGTGTCGCCGGAGGTGGCGGCCAGCAGCGCTTCCTGGATTACCGAGGGGCCCTTGTCGCTGCGGACTCCCAGGTCGTATTCGGCGGCGGTCAGGAACGCCGAGCCCATCCACACCCCCGATGCGCCCAGGGCCAGCGCGGCGGCCACCTGGCGGCCGGTGCCGATTCCGCCGGCGGCCAGCACCGGGGTGTCCCCCACCGCGTCGACCACTTCGGGGACCAGCACCATGGAGGCGATCTCACCGGTGTGACCGCCGGCTTCGTAGCCCTGCGCGACGATGATGTCGACGCCGTTGTCGGCATGTCGGCGGGCGTGGCTGGCTGCTCCGGCCAGCGCAGCCACCGGCACCCCGGCGGCATGGGCCTGCGCGAGCACATCGGCCGGTGGTGAGCCGAGAGCATTGGCGATCAGGCTGATTCGGTGGCGCCCCCCAAGGGCGACGTCGACGTGGGACCGGGCCACCGAGTGCAGCCAGCCCAGCACCCCCTCGCTGCCCGCCCCGTCCTCCGGCAGCGGCGGAACACCGAGGTCGGCCAGCGTCTTGGCGACGAAGTCCCGATGTGTCTGCGGGATGAGCTTGCTGATGTCCACGCTCGTGCCCTCGGTGGGAATCGTCGCCGGCATCACCACATCGACGCCGTAGGGCTTTCCGTCGGTGTTGGCATCCATCCAATCGAGCACCGCGTCGAGATCGTCCGACTGGTTGAACCGCACGCAGCCCAGCACACCCATTCCGCCGGCGCGGGTGACCGCGGCGGCGACCTTCTCCGACGGCGTGAAGACGAAGATCGGGTAGGCGATGCCGAAGCGGTCGCACAGTTCGGTGCGCATCAGTTGCCTCCCCCGTGTTTGGCGTGCACCTCGTCGGCGGGCCGCGCCACGGTCTGCTGCTTGGCCCAGGTGTAGTCCGGCTTGCCGGCCGGTGAGCGCTTCACCTCATCGACCAGCCAGAGGCTGCGCGGGACCTTGTAGCCGGCGATGTCCTTGCGCACGAACGCATCCAGATCGGCCAGGGTAGGGCGCTTACCGGAGCGCGGGGCGACCACGGCGGCGACGTGCTGCCCGTAACGCTCATCGGGCACCCCGACCACCAGGGCGTCGAACACCTCGGGGTGGCCCTTGAGTGCGGCTTCCACCTCCTCGGGGTACACCTTCTCCCCGCCGGTGTTGATCGACACCGAGCCACGGCCGAGCATGGTGACGGTGCCGTCGGACTCCACCATCGCGTAGTCGCCCGGGATGGCGTAGCGCACGCCGTTGATGGTGCGGAAGGTCTCGGCGGTCTTCTTCTCGTCCTTGTAGTAGCCGACCGGGATGTTGCCGCGTTTGGCGAGGATCCCGCGAACCCCCGAACCGGGTTGGACTTCGTTGCCGTCGTCGTCGAGGACGACGGTGTTCTTGTCGATGCTGACCCGGGGACCGCCGGCCTGGGTCTGGCCTTTGGCGACGATGCTGCTGCCGCCGAAGCCGGTCTCCGAAGAACCGATGGAGTCGGTGATCACCCGGTTGGGCAGCAGTTCCAGGAAGCGCTCTTTGAGGCTGGGTGAGAACAGTGCCGCGGTGCTGGCGAGCAGGAACAGCGACGACAGGTCGCGGCTGTCGATGCTGGCCTCCAACGCATCGAGCAACGGCCTGCCCATCGCGTCGCCGGTGAAGAACAGCAGGTTCACCTTGTGGTTCTCGATGGCTTTCCACACATCGTCGGCGTTGAATTCCGGTGCCAGGACAACGGTTTGACCGGCGAACAGCGCCATCCAGGTGGCCGACTGGGTGGCGCCGTGGATCATCGGCGGGATCGGGAATCGGATCATCGGCGGGGCGGCGGCGGCTTGCTTGGCATGGTCGTATTCGTCCTTGACGAACTCGCCGGTGGCGAAGTCGGTGCCGCCGAGCAGCACCCGGTAGATGTCCTCGTGGCGCCACATCACGCCCTTGGGGAATCCGGTGGTGCCACCGGTGTAGAGCAGATAGATGTCATCGGGGCTTCGCTCCCCGAAGTCGCGTTCCGGGGACCCCTGGGCTAGTGCGTCGTCGAAATCCACTCCGCCGTAACGGGCGTAGTCACCGTCGCTGCCGTCGTCGACGACAACCACCGTTTTGACGTTCGGGGTCTCGGGCAGCACACCTGCCACCCGGTCGGCGTACTGCCGTTCGTGCACCAAGGCAACCATGTCGGAGTTGTCGAACAGATAGCGCAACTCCCCCTCGACGTAGCGGTAGTTGACGTTGACCAGAATGGCGCCGGCCTTGACGATGCCCAGCATCGCTATGACGATTTCGATGCGGTTGCGGCAGTACAGGCCGACCTTGTCGCCCGTGTGCACACCGTGGTCGATCAGATAGTGGGCGAACCGGTTCGCCTTGTCTTCCAACTCGGCGTAGGTGATCTGCTCATCACCGCAGATCAGGGCCACCCGGTCGGGTACGGCGTCGATGGCGTGCTCGGCAAGGTCGGCGATATTCAGGGCCACAGAACCTAAACTAGAACCTGTTACAGTTCTCCACAAGTGCGACCGGAAGGCGACTAACCATGGCCCCCGAGAATGCCCACGCCCTCATCGAACAGCGCGGGCACGTCCTGATCGTGACGATGAACCGCCCGGAGACCCGCAACGCCCTGTCCGGGGAAATGCTGTCGATCATGGTGCAGGCCTGGGACCGGGTGGACAACGATCCCGACATCCGGGCGTGCATCCTGACCGGTGCCGGCGGCTACTTCTGCGCCGGGATGGACCTCAAGGCCGCCACCGCCAAGCCGCCGGGTGACTCGTTCAAGGACGGGAGCTACGACCCGTCACGTATTGACGGTCTGCTCAAGGGGCGGCGGCTGACCAAACCCCTGATCGCCGCCGTCGAGGGCCCGGCCATCGCGGGCGGCACGGAGATCCTGCAGGGCACCGACATCCGGGTGGCCGGGCAGAGCGCGAAGTTCGGCATCTCCGAGGCACGCTGGAGCCTCTACCCGATGGGCGGATCCGCGGTGCGTCTGGTCCGCCAGATCCCCTACACCATCGCCTGCGATCTGCTGCTGACCGGCCGGCACATCACGGCTGCCGAAGCGCTGGAGTACGGGCTGATCGGGCATGTGGTGCCTGATGGCCAGGCGCTGGAGAAGGCGCTGGAGATCGCCGAAGTGATCGCGGGCAACGGGCCGCTCGCGGTTCAGGCGATCCTGCGGTCGATCCGCGAGACCGAGGGCCTGCACGAGAACGAGGCCTTCAAGGTCGACACCAAGATCGGCATCGAGGTGTTCTTGAGCGAGGACGCCAGGGAAGGGCCGCTGGCGTTCAAGGAGAAGCGGGCGCCACAGTTCAAGATGCGCTAGCGCGTTCGCGCCGTCCACGGCGAAATTCGACCGCCGAACGTGAACACACCGCTACAAATTCTCCGACTTCTCGCAGTAGACGCACACTCGGCGTCAGACCAGCACCGGCGCCGACGGGGTGAACACGACGGGCATGGCCTCCAGGCCGCTGACGAAGTTGGCCGGCCGCAGCGGCAGCGCGGAGTCCATGAAATCGGGGGCCAGCCGCAGGTCCGGCAGTCGCGTGAGGATCGTGCGCAGCATCGTGGTGAGTTCGAGGCGGGCCAACTGGTTTCCCAGGCAGAAGTGGGTGCCGAATCCGAATGCCAGGTGGTTGTTGGGATTGCGGTCGATACGGAAGTTCTCCGGGTCGCCGAACACCGCCTCGTCGAAATTCGCCGATTCGAACATCAGCATGACCTTTTCGCCTTCGCGAAGCTCGGTGCCGTGGAACTCGGTGTCGGCGGTGAGGGTTCGGCACATGTTCTTCACCGGCGAGGTCCAGCGCAGCATCTCCTCGGCCGCCGTGGGGATCAGTTCGGGGTCATCGACGAGGCGCCGCCACTGGTCGGGATGACGCAGCAACTGCTCGGTGCCACCGGACAGGGTGTGACGGGTTGTCTCGTCGCCCCCGATCAGGATCAGCAGCGTCTCGAACACGATCTCGTCATCACTCATCCGCTGACCATCAACTTGCGCGTTGACCAGGATGGAGAACAGGTCGTCGGTGGGTTCGGCGCGGCGCCTGGCGGTGGTTTCAGTCGCGTAGGCGGTGTAACCGGCGAAGGCATCCATCAGCGCCTGCACGGCGGCCTCGTCGGCTTGGGAGTTCAGCCCGCACACCAAGTCGTCAGACCATTTGAGCAGCGTTGCCCGGTCGGCGGGCACCACCCCGAGCATGTCCCCGATGACGGCCATCGGCAGCGGTGCGGCGATGTCGCGGACGAAGTCGCATTCGCCGCGCTCGCACACCGCGTCGACGAGAACGTCGCACAACGTCTCGATCCCGGCGAGCTTGGACATCACCTGCTTGCGGGTGAAGCCGGCGTTGACCAGCTTGCGTCGCAACAAATGTGCGGGGTCGTCCATGTCGATCATGTAGGGCATGGCGGGCTGATCCGGCCGGATGCCCCCGGTCGAGGAGAACAGTTCGGGGTTGCGTTCGGCCTCGATCACCGCCTGGTAGGTGGTCGCGGCCGCCTGGCCGTGGCGGTCCCGGAACACCGGTTCATGCGCCCGCATCCATCGGTAGGCCTCCCGGGCCCGGCCGTCCGCATAGAAGCTTCCGTCGGAAAGGTCGACGTCGGGCCGTGCGGTCTCGCTCATGGTCGCTCTCCACATCTTTTGGCTGACGGGTCTGTGGCCAGGTCTACAGTGGCACCATGGCCGTCCAGCACACCATCGCGGGCACCGTGTTGACCATGCCGGTGCGGATCCGCCGGGCCGATGTGCACACGGCGATGTTCTCGGTTCCGGCCGATGCCGCCCAGCGGCTGATCGACGACAGCGGGCTGCAGGTGTGCCGATTCCGTCCGGACCGCGCCGTGGTGACGCTGATGCTGGCCCGCTACCTCGACGGCGATCTCGGGCGCTACCACGAGTTCGGCACCTGCGTCATGGTGAACCCGCCCGGCTCGTCGGCAACCGGCATACCGGCCCTGTCGGACGCCGCGGCGTTCATCCATCATCTGCCGGTCGACCAGTCGTTCACCCTGGAGGCCGGCCGCACCATCTGGGGTTTCCCGAAAATCATGGCGCAGTTCAGCGTTCGGGATGCCAACCCGTTCAGCTTCTCGGTGTCGGAGGGCGGTTCGCTGATCGCAGGCATCGAATTCAAACGGGGCCTCCCGATCCCGATGAGATCCAAGCCCCAGGTACTCAAGACGTACACCCACGCCGACGGCACGACCCGCGAAGTCCCGTGGGAAATGCGGAATTCCAAAGTGCGATTCCGGCCCGGCGGGGCCCGGCTGGAGCTCGGCGACCATCCCTACGCCCGGGAACTGGCCGGCCTGGGCCTGCCCAAGCGCGCGATGGTGTCCGGCTCGGTGGGCAACGTGGAGATGACGTTCGGGGACGCGCACGTACTGCGCTGAGTTCATAGCAGCGCGGCGACTTCCCGGATCTGTTCAGGGCTTCGCGCCCCGATCACCATCATCGTGACCCCGGCCGCCTCCCACACCGCGATCTGCTTGCGGACATAGTCGATGTCGCCGACGATCGCGGCATCATCGACCAGTTCGTCGGGGATGACAGCGGCGGCTTCATCCTTGCGGCCGGACCGGAAGAGTTTGGTGACGCCGTCGACCACCTCGGAATAACCCATCCGGCGGTACACCTCGGCGTGGAAGTTGGTGTCTTCCGAGCCCATGCCGCCCATATACAAGGCCAGGAAGGGTTTGATCATCTCGAAGGTGGCGGGACGGTCATCGGTGACGACAACCTGTGCGGTGGCGCAGATCTCGAAGTCGGCCCGAGTGCGTCGGGCACCCGGGCGGGCGAAGCCCTCGTCGAGCCATTCGTTGTACATATCCGCCAGCCGGGGCGAGTAGAAGATCGGCAGCCACCCGTCGCAGATCTCCGCCGCCAGCGCGATGTTCTTGGGGCCCTCGGCGCCGAGCATGATCGGAATGTCCGCCCGCAACGGGTGCACGATCGGCTTGAGCGACTTGCCCAGCCCGGTGGTTCCCTCTCCGGTCAGCGGCAGTGGGTAGTGCGGGCCGGGACTGGTCACCGGGGCCTGTCGGGCCCACACCTGGCGGAGGATGTCGATGTATTCCCGGGTGCGCGCCAACGGCTTGGGGAACCGCTGGCCGTACCAACCCTCGACCACCTGCGGCCCGGACACACCCAGGCCGAGGATGTGCCGGCCGCCGGAGAGGTGATCCAACGTCAGGGACGCCATCGCGCAGGCGGTCGGGGTCCGCGCCGACAACTGCACCACTGAGGTCCCGAGCCGCATCCGGGTGGTCTGCCGTCCCCACCACGCCAACGGGGTGAACGCATCCGAGCCCCACGCCTCGGCGGTGAAGACGGTGTCGAAGCCGGCTTCCTCGGCGGCGGCCACCAACTCGGCGTGGTTGGTGGGAGGCTGGGCGCTCCAGTACCCGAGTTGCAGACCGAGTTTCATCGCTGTCTCTCTCTTCCTTCCTGTGCGCAGTCCTGACGAGCAGTTCTTGCCAGCCTAGTTAGAACCTGTTCTACTCGATGCTGTGAGCGTCAGCCAGAGCATCTCGGCCTTGATAGATTCCCACGAGCCACCGCTTTCCGCGCCGCTGACACTGTCATTTGACTACACCCGTTCAGTGGGCCCGACGTTGGGCGCGTTCTTCACAGCACTGCGCAGTCGCCGCATCGTCGGGATCCGCGGTTCCGACGGGCGGGTGCACGTTCCCGTCGTCGAGTACGACCCCGTCACCTGTGAACGGCTGACCGAGATCGTGCCGGTCGACAGCGTCGGGACAGTGGTGTCGTGGAGTTGGCAGGCCCGTCCGCTGGAGGGTCAGCCGTTGGACCGGCCGTTCGCCTGGGCCCTGATCACGCTCGACGGCGCCGACACCCCACTGTTGCACGCGGTCGACGCGCCGGACGGGCTCAAGACCGGCGACCGGGTCCATGCGCATTGGGTCGGCGAACCGGTCGGGGCGATCACCGACATCGCCTACTTCTCCCTCGGCGATACGCCGGAGCGGATACCCGACGATGCCGATCAGGCCGACGACCGTGAGCCGATCACGATGATCGTGGTGCCCGAGAGCCTCGCCGTCGAGCACAGCGCGTCGGCCCCGGAGAGCATCTACCTGCGTGCACTGCAGTTGGGCACGCTGCTGGGTGCCCGCGCCGGCGACGGCGGCAAGGTGTATTTCCCTCCGCGCGAAGCGGATCCGGCCACCGGCAAGGCGCTCGATCAATTCGTCGAGTTGTCCGACAAGGGCGTCGTCACGACGTTCGCGATCATCAACATCCCGTTCGCCGGTCAGCGGATCACTCCGCCCTACGTCGCGGCCTACATCCTGCTCGACGGTGCCGACATCCCGTTCCTGCATCTGGTCACCGGGATCGACGCAGCAGACGTGCGGATGGGCATGCGGGTGCAGGCGGTCTGGAAACCCCGGGACCAATGGGGTCTGGGCATCGACAACATTGAACACTTCGAGCCCTCCGGGGACCCGGATGCCGACTACGACAGCTACAAGCACCACCTGTAAAGGGGACGTGGACCGCAGATGAGCAGAGAAGTTGCCGTCGTCGGCTTCGCACACGCGCCGCACGTCCGCCGGACCGAAGGCACCACCAACGGCGTGGAAATGCTGATGCCATGTTTCGCCGAGTTGTATGCCGATCTCGGTATCACCCAGCGGGACATCGGGTTTTGGTGCTCAGGATCCTCTGATTACCTCGCCGGCCGCGCATTCTCCTTCCTCAACGCCATCGACTCGATCGGTGCTGTCCCGCCGATCAACGAGTCCCACGTCGAGATGGACGCAGCCTGGGCGCTGTACGAGGCCTACATCAAGGTGCTCACCGGGCAGGTCGACACCGCGCTGGTCTATGGATTCGGCAAGTCCAGTGCGGGAACACTGCGTCGGGTGCTGGCACTGCAGACCGATCCGTACACGGTTGCACCGCTGATGCCCGACGCGGTGTCCATGGCGGCTCTACAGGCACGACTGGGCCTGCAGGCCGGCAAGTGGACCTACGAGCAGATGGCGCAGGTCGCTCTGGAGAGTTTCGCCGCCGCGCAGCGCACCGATTCGGAGAAGCCCGCGAAGAGCGTCGACGAGCTTCTCAGCCGGCCGTTCTTCGCCGATCCGCTGCGCCGCCATGACATCGCGCCGATCACCGACGGGGCCTCGGCGATCGTGCTGGCGGCCGACGACCGGGCCCGGGAGTTACGCGATCGGCCCGCCTGGATAACGGGTTTCGAGCACCGCATAGAGACTCCGGTGATCGGAGCGCGCGACTTGACCACCTCCCCGTCGACCGCGGTCTCCGCCCGGGCGGCGACCGGCGGCGACGTTGGGTCGATCGATGTGGCGGAGATCTATGCACCGTTCACCCACCAGCAGTTGATCCTCAGCGAAGCGATCGGGCTGACCGAGTCGACCAAGATCAATCCCTCCGGAGGGGCGCTGGCCGCCAATCCGATGTTCTCCACCGGTTTGGAGCGGATCGGCTTTGCCGCACGCCATGTTTTCGACGGCTCGGCACAGCGGGTGCTCGCTCATGCGACGAGCGGACCTGTGCTGCAACAGAATCTGGTGGCTGTGCTGGAGGGACGCAACTGATGGCAGGCAAGCATCTGGCCGCCGTACTCGGTACCGGGCAGACGAAGTACGTCGCCAAGCGCACCGACGTATCGATGAACGGTCTCGTGCGCGAGGCGATCGACAAAGCCCTGGCCGACAGCGACACGACTTTGGACGATATCGACGCCGTGGTGGTCGGCAAGGCCCCGGACTTCTTCGAGGGCGTCATGATGCCCGAGTTGTTCATGGTCGACGCCCTCGGTGCGACCGACAAGCCA
>NZ_JBILVF010000256.1:0-2807 GCF_044370595.1 Mycobacterium sp. | reverse complement strand
TGCGGTGAGTTTTTCCGCACGCGGCATCCCGGTCTTGATCAGCGACAGCAACATCGAGGCCGGCCGCACCACCACAATCGCCAGGATGGCCAGCAGCCAGCCCTGCCAGCCCAGGTGCGAGAGCCGGTCCGGGGTGATCAACGCGCCGAAGAGCAGCAGCGCGGCGAATTTGGTGAGCTCGGAGAACAGGTCCCCGAACGGCTCAAAGGTTTCCGCGGCGACGTGGTCCATGGTGGCCAGCGCTGAACCGGCGGCGAACGCCGCCAGGTAGGGGTTGGCATGTGTCAGGTGGCACAGCGCGTACACCACAATCGCGATGGCCACCGGGCCCAGCGGTTGCAGTCGGGGCTCGATGGTGAGGATCGTGCTGCGCCATGCCAGTGCCACCAGAGCAGCCACGCCCACCCCGATGACCAGGCCGAGCACCAGTTCCAGCAGCACCTCGCCGATGTGGGAGTCCTCGTGTTTGGCCAGCGCCAAGAAGATCAGCACGAACGGCAGCGCGAGGCCGTCATTGAGGCCGGACTCGACATTGAGCAGTCGGCGCAGTCGCAACGGGATGTCGGAGCGGCCGACCAGAGCCGAGGCGAACACCGGGTCGGTCGGGGAAAGGATCGCCCCCAGCAGGAAAGCGGTCGGCCAGTCCAGGCCGACCAGATAGTGCGCCGGCACCGCGATGCCGATCATCGCCAGCGGCATGCCCAGGCCCAGCGCCCGCCCGGACAGTCGCCAGCCCTCCCGCAACGCAGGCACGCTGGCCCGCTGGCCGTCGGTGAACAACACCGTGAACAACGCGATGTCGGCGAGCACCGCGACGATCGCATCATCGGCGGTGTAGTTGACCACCCCGAATCCGCCGGGGCCGAGCAGCGCCCCGCCGACCAGGAACAGCAGCGCCGTGGACAACACGGTCCGGGCGGCCAGGCCGGACAGCGAGACGCTGATCAGCAGCATCACACCGAAAGCCAGGACGAGCGCCATGCCGTCACTCCCAGGTTGTTGTTCCTCTGTCGGGGCTTATGGTGCACGCCGGGCGGACACTTGGGATGCGGTTCGGCTTAAACCCGTCTCTCTGGGAGGATCGGGTCATCATGCGATTCATCCCCGTGTTGTGTGCGGCCGGTGTGTTGGCGGCCGGTCCGCCGGCAGGCCAGCAGCCGACTGTCCGGTTGACCGACAACTACGTCCAGATGCTGTCGCCGTGGGACGTGGCCAACCCGGCGGTGGGATACCTCAACCCCGGACTGCTCACCGCAGTCCAGCGGGCCGCAACCGCTGCCGCGGCCGACGGTGTCACGATCATGATCACCTCGGGGTGGCGTTCACCGGAGTTCCAGCAGCAACTACTTAACGATGCGATCGCCACCTACGGCAGTTTCGCCGCCGCGCGCCAGTACGTGCAGACCCCTGAGCACTCCAAGCACGTTCTCGGCCAAGCCGTCGACATCGGAGGTGTGGATGCCGACTACTGGCTGATCGCCAACGGCGGCCGGTTCGGGCTCTGCCAGATCTACGCCAACGAGAGGTGGCATTTCGAGTTGGCCGCCGACGCCGTGGGCGGTTGCCCGCCATTGCGGGCGAACGCTGCGGGGTAGGCATCGGCGTAGGCATGAGAACGAAGACCGCCCTGCTCCACATCGGGACCCCGAAGACCGGGACGACGTCGATTCAGGAATGCCTCGCCCGGGCCGAGGCGGCGGGGGCGCTGCAGCCCTACCGCTACCCGCTGTTCAGCGGCGACCGGAACCACAACCGGCTGACCATGCTCTACCTGCCGCACCGGGATTTGCCGCAGGTATGGTTGGCGAAGTATTCGCGCGATGATGACCGTTTCCGTCGGGCGCAGTTGCGCTATCGCCGTTTCCTTTTCGGGAGATTGCGGTCCGCTGACGGCGCGATCCTTTCGGCTGAATCGCTGAGCAACCATTTCAGCGGGTCGGCCATTGCAGAGCTTCGCCGCGATCTGGAGTCATTGGGGTTCAGCAAGTTTCACGTCGTTCTCTACATTCGCGATCCCGCCGATTTCTACCTGTCGCGCACGCAGCAGGCACTCAAGTGGTCGTTGTACGGGACGTCGGCGGTCGACGACCCGGCATCCTTCCGATACCGATTCCGGCAGATCGCCGAGACGTGGGAGCAGGCTTTCCCGGGTAGCGTGACCGTTCGGCGCTATGCCAGTGGCGCCCAGCATGACGTCAGCGATGACTTCTCCGAAGTGCTGAGAACCATTCTGGGCGTTGATCTCCCGCGGTCTGAGGCCCGGCTGAACACCACGCTTTCGGCGGAAGCCATGGTGGTTTTGCAGGATTACCGGGAGACTATTGGACCCGATGAGAACTCGCTACTGATTCCAGGCCTCGACCGGCTCGCGGCGTTCCTGGCTCAGTCGGCTGAGCGTGTTCCCCAGACGAGACCAACGCTGAATTCAGCTTTTGCCATGCAAATTCGGGCTAATCACCGAGAGGATGCGGAATTCATCAAGTCCCGGTACGGGGTGGATCTGGGGCTAGGTCCTGCGGCTGGTGTCGCGCCGTTGGCGGCCCGTCCAGTGTGGCGGGTCGAGGACATCCTCGAGTCGTTAGACCTTGATGTCGTCGAGTGTCTGCGGGAGGAGTACCGGCGTGCCGCGACTCCCACGCGGAGGCCTCTGGCGGTACGTGCGGCCGCCCGGGCCTACCGGGCCGTGCCGTATGCGTACAAGCCCGCCCGCCTGGACGCCGCGCTACGGAGCCGATTTAAGCGAGGACCGCAGACATGATGCCGAAAACTGCCCTGATCCATATCGGGACACCCAAGACCGGCACGAC
>NZ_JBILVF010000025.1:0-33496 GCF_044370595.1 Mycobacterium sp. | reverse complement strand
CAGGCCGTGCGCCGCGGCATAGGACGTGATCGCGTGGTCGATCGCCAGTTTGGTCGCCCCGTAGGGGTTGGTCGGCCGGGTCGGGGCGTCCTCGGTGATAGGAACCGACTCCGGTTCGCCGTAGGTGGCCGCCGTGGAGGAGAAGACCAGGCGCGGCGTGCGCGCGGTGCGCATCACCTCCAGCAGATCCAGGGTCGCCACCACGTTGCCATACCAGTACTTCTCCGGGACGTCGACCGACTCTCCGACCAAGGATTTGGCCGCGAAGTGCAGGACGCCGTCGAAGGATCCGCCGGGCAGCAGGTCGGCGGCGACGGACACCATGTCGCCCTTGACGAAATCCGCACCGAGGGGCACCGCGTCGGCGTTGCCGGTGGACAGATCGTCGATGACCACGACCTGATGACCCTGTTCGAGAAGGACTTTCGCGCACACGCTGCCGACGTAGCCGGCGCCTCCGGTCACCAGAAGCTTCACTCGAACGCCGCCGACTGCTCGATGATGTTGACCAGCACCCGCACCCCGACAGCCAGCGCACGTTCATCCAAATCGAACGTCGGCTGGTGCAGATCCAACTGCTGCCCCTCGCCGCTCCAGACACCGAGGCGGGCCATCGCACCCGGTACATCCTCGAGGTACCAGGAGAAGTCTTCACCACCGCCGGACTGGCGGGTATCGGCCAACGCGTCCGGGCCGACCGCTTCGATGGCGTGGGTCATGATCTGAGTGCTGCGCTCCTCGTTGACCACCGGCGGCACCCCGCGCCGGTACTGCAGGGAATGCTCGATTCCCAGCGGGGCGAGCAAACCCGAAACTATTTCCTGGACAAGGGCTTCCATCTCCAGCCAGGTCTCGCGACTAGCGGTTCGCACCGTACCGGCCAGCGTGCCGATCTGCGGGATGGCGTTGGCCGCCACCCCGGCATTGGCCGCACCCCACACCATCACGGTGCCGTGCCGTGGGTCGATACGCCGGGACAACACACCGGGCAGTCCGGTGATGACGGTCCCCATCCCGTAGACCAGGTCGGAGGTCAGATGCGGCCGGGAGGTGTGCCCACCCGGGGAGTGCAGGGTGATCTCAACAGAGTCCGCGGCCGAGGTGATGGGCCCGGCGACGACCGCGACCCGGCCCACCGCCAGCCGGGGATCGCAGTGCAGTGCGAAGATTCGCGAAACACCCACCAGTGCGCCGGCCGCGATGGCGTCCAGGGCACCGCCGGGCATCAGCTCCTCGGCGGGCTGGAATATCAACCGGACACCCATCGGCAATTCCGGCGCGGCGGCCAGTGCGGTGGCCGCACCGAGAAGTATCGCGGTGTGCGCGTCATGGCCGCAGGCATGCGCCACCCCGGGCACCGTCGAGGCGTAGGACGCACCGGTGCGTTCGGCCATCGGCAGCGCGTCCATATCCGCGCGCAGTGCGATGCGGGGCGCATGTTCGGGGCCGAAATCGCAGATCAAGCCGGTGCCACCGGGCAGCGCCTTGGGGTTGAGCCCGGCCTCGACCAGCCGGTCGGCGACGAATTGCGTGGTGCCGAACTCCTGGCGGCCGAGTTCAGGGTGGCGGTGGATGTGACGGCGCCAGGCGACCAGATCGTCGTAGTGCGCAGCCAGCCACGTCTCCGCGGTGTCGGCCAGGGGCATCGGGCCAGTATCTCAGGCGGCATGGGCCCCGCCCAACGTCCGTCAGCGCGGCCCGAACTGACGGTCCCCGGCATCGCCCAGTCCGGGCACGATGTAGGCGTCAGCGTTGAGTCCGTCGTCAATGGCCGCGGTGAACAGCCGCACCTGCGGGGCCGCCTTCTCCAGAGCCGCAACACCCTCCGGCGCGCACACCACACAGACCACGGTGATGTCGATCGCCCCGCGGGCGGCCAGCAATTCAAGGGTGTAGACCATCGAACCCCCGGTGGCCAGCATGGGGTCGAGCACCATGACGGGCTGGGTGCGCAGATCGGCGGGCAGGGACTCCAGATACGGCACCGGGAGGTGGCTGGACTCATCACGGGCGATGCCGACGAATCCCACCCCCGCCTCCGGGATGAGGGCGTGCGCCTGGTCGACCATGCCGAGCCCGGCACGCAGGACCGGAACCAGCAGTGGCGGGGTGGCCAGCCGGGCACCGATGGTGTCGGCCAGCGGGGTGCGCACGGCGATACCTTCGCGCGGCGCGTCGCGGGTGGCCTCGTAGACGAGCATGTGCGTCAGATCACGCAACGCCGCTCGGAACGCGGCATTGCCGGTGCGTTCGTCACGCAGCGTGGTCAGTCGTGCGGCGGCAAGCGGGTGATCGACGACACGCACATCCATGGGCACAAACTGTAGGTCGTTAGGCTGTCCGGCATGGCTGCTCAGCTCATACCGGTTCGACTCGGCGTTTCCGCAGGTGACCTCTACACGCTATGGGCGCCCCGCTGGCGCGATGCAGGCGACGAGTGGGAGGGCCTCCTGGGCCGAGACGAGGACCTCTACGCGTTCGAATCGGTGGCAGACCTGGCCGCGTTCGTCCGGACCAGCACCGACAACGACCTCGCCGACCACCCCGCCTGGGGGCGGCTTGCCAACGCCAACGCGCACAGACTGCAGCCCGCCGAAGACCGGCATGCCGATCTGATCGGCGCTGAGGAGTTGCTGGCCGGCAAGCCCACCGAGGCGTCGGTGGAAGCACTGGCAAACACCTTGGCGGTGGTGTCCTCGATCGGGTCGGTGTGCGAGTTGCCGACGGTGACGCGATTCTTCAACGGCAACCCGACTCTTGGACTGGTCATCGGCGGGATCAACCAGTTCACTGGCCGGGCCGGCCGTAAACGCTGGAGCGCTATCGGTGAGATCTTCAGCCGCAGCTGGGACGGCGTCGTGGCGGCAATCGACGAGATCATCACGACACCCGAGGTCGACCAGCAGGTCGCTGCCGAAGCCGCCGCCGAGTTGGAGCAGCCCTACGAGGACTCCGCCGGGGACCTCGACGGGGACTTAGACGGGGACCTCGCCGGCGACGAGGATTTCGCCGCCGACACCGTGGCGGCGTTGGGCGACGCCGATCAGGACACCGTCGCGGGGATCATCCCGCGCGGCGGATCGGTGATTCTCGGCGGCGACGCGAGGTTCTGGGAACAGGTGGGTATCGACCCGGTCCGGGTGATGACCAGCAACGGCACCCTCTACACCCTGCGGTGCTACTTGGACAACAAGCCGATTTTCCTGGGTCGCAATGGACGTATCAGCGTGTTCGGCTCTGAGCGGGCCCTGGCGCGGTACCTGGCCGACGAGCACGATCACGACCTGGCCGATCTGAGCACCTACGACGACATCCGCACCGCCGCGACGGACGGTTCGCTGCGGGTCGACGTCACCGAGGACAACGTGTATGTGCTCAGCGGACTCGTCGACGATATCGCCGACGGCCCCGAGGCGCTGGACCGCGACCAACTCGCCTTGGCGGTGGAGTTCATCCGCGACGTCGGCGACTACTCCGAGGACGACACCATCGACCGACTGTTGGCGCCGGACACCGCACTCGGCAAATTCGTGAACTACACCCTGGATCCCGGTACGAACCCGCGGCCCGGCGGATCTCCCGCCCAGGCGGTGGCCGAGTGGGAGGAACTGGAGAGCTTCACCGAGTCGCGACTGCGGCGCGAGTAGCACCGAGCGTCAGAGCGACTTGACGATCTCCGCGAGCGCGTCGGCGGCACTGACGTACTCCGGCGAGCCGCCCTTGGCGATGATCGCCCCCAACTCGTAATCCGCGGTGTCAGAGTCCGACCAGTCGCCGCCATGGCGGTAGCCGAAGTTGTATTTGTGCACCACGGCCCCCAGAAAGCTGAATCGCGCTTTCCCCATGGGGATCGAGCCGTGCATGGAGCGGATGTGGTCAACCCGGGCGTCGTAGTAGGTGCCCACTATGCCCAGTCGGGTGTGGTACTGCCAGAGACGGCCGTCGGGCAGTAGCAACTGGGGGGCGGCCGGTTCCAGGACGAACCCCTTCGGAGACCGGCGTTTGATGAAGCCGGCGCCGCCGCGGCCGAAGAGAACCCGCTTGGGCCGCTTTCCGCCGGCCGCCAGACTGTCGGCGACCTCTTTCAGCAAAGACGCCAACTGGTCTGCGGCGGCCTGACGCGCCGGTTGCTCAGGCCGAGTCTGGACCGCGGGGTCAGCCACCATCACCCCCCTTGGGTTTCGGGTTTCCTGGTTTCGAATTTATGCGGTCGAGTGAAGCTCTGGCAAATGTCGAGTCGTTCTCAAAGAATCCGTCGGCTTTAACTGCGGTCGCGTCAGCCGACAAGTACCGCATACCGCGGTTTGATCACCTCGTCGATGATGGCCAACCGCTCGTCGAAATGGATGAAGGCCGACTTCATCGCATTGATGGTGAACCGCGCCAGGTCACTCCAGCCGTAGCCGAAGGTCTCGACGAGGCGCAACATCTCCCGGCTCATCGTGGTGTCGCTCATCAACCGGTTGTCGGTGTTGACCGTGACACGGAAACGCAGCCGGGCCAATAGGTCGAACGGGTGTCTCTCGATGCTGGCCACCGCACCGGTCTGCACGTTGCTGGTCGGGCACATCTCCAGCGGAATGCGCTTATCGCGGACGAGGGAGGCCAGCCGGCCAAGGCGCGCGGTGCCGTCGGCGAACTCCTCGATGTCGTCGACGATGCGTACCCCGTGCCCCAGGCGGTCCGCGCCGCAGAATGCCAGGGCCTCGTGAATGGACGGGATGCCGAAGGCCTCTCCGGCGTGGATGGTGAACCGGGCATTGTTGGCCCGCATGTACTCGAAAGCGTCGAGGTGCCGCGCCGGTGGATAGCCCGCCTCGGCGCCGGCGATGTCGAAACCCACGACACCTTTGTCCCGGAACCGGATCGCCAACTCGGCGATGTCACGGGAGCGCGCAGCGTGCCGCATGGCGGTCACCAGGGTGCGCACCACGATGCCGCGGCCGCCGGCGGCGGCGGCCTGTTCCCCTTCGGCGAATCCGGCCAGCACCGCCTCGACCACCTCATCGAGGGAAAGTCCGCCGCCCAGATGCAATTCGGGGGCGAACCGGATCTCGGCGTACACCACGTTGTCGAACGCCAGGTCCTCCACACACTCACGGGCGACCCGGTGCAGCGCCTCGGGAGTCTGCATCACCGCGACGGTATGGGCGAAGGGCTCCAGATAGCGCACCAGCGAGCCACTGTGGGCCGCGGTCCGAAACCAGTCCGCCAACCCCGCTTCGTCGGTACTCGGCAGCCCGTCGTAGCCCACCTGCCCGGCCAACTCGATGACCGTGGCCGGTCGCAAACCGCCGTCAAGGTGATCGTGGAGCAGCGCCTTGGGCGCGTGCCGGATGTTCTCCAAGGTCAACGGCGTACTCATCATCCTCCTTGTGAACCTCATTGTGCCCTAAGTCACGCCGTTGCTCGCCGGCCTGTATCGCCTTGTCATACCGGGTTTCTGCATTCCCCGTGGCCGCCCGGACCCCGCAGTGCGACGGCTGTAATCTCCACGTCACCCATTTGGCAGTACAAACAGAGTTAGAGTCCACCTGAATCGAGTTTGGAGGGCCAATGAGCGTAACGCTGAGCAGAACGCGGCGACGGACTCTCTACCGGGGCGACCCGGCCATGTGGTCGTGGGTACTGCACCGCATCACCGGGGCGACGGTGTTCTTCTTCTTGTTCGTCCACGTCTTGGACACCGCGCTGGTACGGGTCAGCCCGCAGGCGTACAACGAGGTCGTCGAGACCTACAAAACGCCCATCATCGGCCTGATGGAACTCGGCCTGGTCGCCTGTGTGCTCTACCACGGCCTGAACGGACTTCGGGTGATCCTCATCGACTTCTGGTGGCAAGGCCCCCGCTACCAACGCCAGATGCTGTGGGCGGTGGCCGGGATTTGGCTGGTAACCATGACCGCGGCCACTGTCGTCATCGGATCGCACATGGCGGAGCGATTCCTGTGACCCGCCCCGTCGCACCCGTGCGGGAACGGGACCACGACCGCCCGGCCAGCCTGGACAACCCGCGCTCACCGCGCCGGCGGACCGGCATGCCGAACTTCGAGAAGTACGCGTGGCTGTTCATGCGGTTCTCCGGAGTCGTGCTGTTGTTCCTGGTCGTCGGACACCTGTTCATCGGCCTGATCATGGAGAACGGCGTCTACCGGATCGACTTCAACTACGTGGCCCAACGCTGGGCCTCGCCGTTCTGGCAGATCTGGGACCTGATGATGCTCTGGCTCGCCCAACTGCACGGCGGCAACGGGATGCGCACGATCATCGCCGACTACGCCCGCAAAGAGTCCACCCGGTTCTGGCTCAACACGACTCTGGCGGTTTCGATGCTGCTGATTCTGGTGGTCGGGACCTACACCCTGTTGACCTTCGATCCGAACATCGCATAGCAAACTCGGAGGGACCGCCCGAATGATTCAGGAGCACAAGTACGACGTCGTCATCGTCGGAGCCGGCGGTGCCGGGATGCGCGCCGCCGTGGAAGCCGGGCAGCGCTGCCGCACCGCCGTCCTGACCAAGCTCTATCCCACCCGCAGCCACACCGGCGCGGCCCAGGGCGGTATGTGCGCCGCACTGGCCAACGTCGAAGAGGACAACTGGGAGTGGCACACCTTCGACACCGTCAAAGGCGGCGACTATCTCGCCGACCAGGACGCCGTGGAGATCATGTGCAAGGAAGCCATCGACGCCGTTCTCGACCTCGAGAAGATGGGCATGCCGTTCAACCGCACACCGGAGGGACGGATCGACCAGCGGCGGTTCGGCGGCCACACCCGCGATCACGGCAAGGCACCGGTTCGGCGGGCCTGTTATGCCGCCGACCGCACCGGACACATGATCCTGCAGACGCTCTACCAGAACTGCGTCAAACACGACGTCCAGTTCTTCAACGAGTTCTATGCCCTGGATCTGGTGCTCACCGAGACGCCGCGCGGTCCGGTCGCCACCGGGGTGGTGGCCTACGAGCTGGCGACCGGCGACATCCACGTGTTCCGGGCCAAGTCGATCGTGTTGGCCACCGGCGGCTCGGGCCGGATGTACAAGACCACCTCCAACGCCCACACGCTGACCGGGGACGGCCTGGGCATCGTCTTCCGCAAGGGACTTCCCTTGGAGGACATGGAGTTCCACCAGTTCCACCCGACCGGACTGGCCGGCTTGGGCATCCTGATCTCCGAGGCGGTCCGGGGCGAGGGCGGCCGGCTGCTCAACGGTGAGGGCGAGCGGTTCATGGAACGCTACGCGCCCACGATCGTCGACCTGGCCCCGCGCGACATCGTCGCCCGGTCCATGGTTCTCGAGGTGCTGGAAGGCCGCGGCGCGGGCCCGCACAAGGACTACGTCTACATCGACGTCCGCCACCTTGGCGAGGATGTGCTGGAGGCCAAACTCCCCGACATCACCGAGTTCTCCCGCACCTACCTCGGCGTCGACCCGGTCAAGGAACTCGTCCCGGTCTACCCGACCTGCCACTACGTGATGGGTGGCATTCCGACCACGGTGATCGGCGAAGTCCTACGCGACAACACCCACGTGGTGCCGGGGCTGTACGCCGCCGGCGAGTGCGCCTGCGTGTCGGTGCACGGCGCCAACCGGCTCGGCACCAACTCGCTGCTCGACATCAACGTCTTCGGCCGCCGGGCGGGCCTGGCCGCCTCCTACTACGCCATGGGCAATCCGCACGTCGACCTGCCTCCCGAGCCCGCCGCGATGGTGGTGGACTGGGTGGCCGGCATCCTGTCCGACCACGGCGAGGAGCGGGTGGCCGACATCCGCAGCGAGTTGCAGCAGTCGATGGACAACAACGCCGCGGTGTTCCGCACCGAGGAGACCCTCAAGCAGGCGCTCACCGACATCCACACCCTCAAAGAGCGCTACGCCCACATCTCGGTGCACGATAAGGGGAAGCGCTTCAACAGCGATCTGCTGGAGGCCATCGAACTCGGCTTTCTGCTGGAGTTGGCCGAGGTCACCGTGGCCAGCGCGCTCAACCGCAAGGAATCCCGCGGCGGTCACGCCCGCGAGGACTACCCCGACCGTGACGACACCAACTACATGCGTCACACCATGGCCTATAAAGAGGGCGCCGAACTGCTCAGCGATATCCGGCTGGACTACAAGCCGGTAGTGCAGACCCGTTACGAGCCGATGGAGCGGAAGTACTAACCATGACAGCTGCTGCTCCCGTCCCACCGGGCTCGGTGATGGTCACCCTCAAGATCGCCCGCTTCGATCCGGAGAACCCCGACCGGTTCGCCGACTCCGCCGGGTGGCAGAGCTTCCGGGTGCCGTGCCTGCCCAGCGACCGTCTGCTCAATCTGCTGATGTACGTCAAGAACTACCTCGACGGGACACTGACCTTCCGTCGCTCGTGCGCCCACGGCGTGTGCGGCTCGGATGCCATGCGCATCAACGGGGTCAACCGGCTGGCCTGCAAGGTCCTGATGCGAGACCTGCTGCCCGCTCCTGCCCGTGGTCGCTCCGCAGGCTCCGCGCCCAAGGAGGGCAAGCCGCTGACGATCACCATCGAACCGATCCGCGGGCTGCCGGTGGAGAAGGACCTCATCGTCGACATGGAGCCCTTCTTCGACGCCTACCGCCGGGTGAAGCCCTATCTGATCACCAGCGGCAACCCGCCGGATCGGGAGCGCATCCAAAGCCAGAAAGACCGCGAGCGCTACGACGACACCACCAAGTGCATCCTGTGCGCCTGCTGCACCACCAGTTGCCCGGTGTTCTGGAACGAGGGCAGCTACTTCGGGCCTGCCGCGATCGTCAACGCCCACCGGTTCATCTTCGACAGCCGCGACGAGGGCGCCGCCGAGCGTCTGGAGATCCTCAACGACGTCGACGGCGTCTGGCGCTGCCGCACAACGTTCAACTGCACCGACGCCTGCCCGCGCGGCATCGAGGTGACCAAGGCCATCCAAGAGGTCAAGCGCGCGCTGATGTTCTCGTAGCGCACGGTGAACCGCGGCCAGCCCGCACGGCTCAGCGAAGTTTGAAAATCGTTCGGTGCCAGACTTTTTCGGGGACACCGGTGATATCGCTCATGACATGCTTGATGGTGAGGTACTCCTCGAAGGAGTAGTCGGACATGTCCTTGCCGAAACCGGAGGCGCCCAGTCCACCGTGCGGCATCTCACTGATGATCGGGATGTGATCGTTGATCCACACACAGCCGGCCTTGATCTCCCGGGACGCTCGCTGGGCGCGGTAGATGTCACGGGTCCACGCCGAGGCGGCCAATCCGTAGTCGGTGTCGTTGGCCTGACGCAACGCGTCGTCGTCGCCGTCGTGGCGGCGGACGGTCAGAACCGGGCCGAAGATCTCGTCGCGATAGGCCTCGGACTCCTCGGTGACGTCGGCCAGCAGGGTCGGCAGATAGTAGGCCCCGGGCAGGTCGGGCGCCGTGCCGCCGGCGACGACCCGGGCGCCCTGGCCCGGTGCCCGGTCGACGATCCCGGCCACCCTGGCGCGGTGGGCGAACGAGATCAGCGGGCCGAGGTCGGTGTCGGGGTCCTGCGGGTCACCGACGACGACCTTGCCCATCAGTTCGGCCACCCCGGCGACGAAATCGTCGTAGAGATTTCCAGCGACGATGGCGCGGGTGGCCGCGGTGCAGTCCTGCCCGGAGTTGATCAGCGCGCCGGCCACCGCGCCGTGTACGGCGGCGTCGAGGTCGGCGTCGTCGAACACCACGAACGGCGCCTTGCCGCCCAGTTCCAGTTGTGTGCGATGTCCGTGACCTGCGGCGGCGGCCATCACCGTGCGGCCGACCGCGGTGGACCCGGTGAAGGTGACCACGTCCACGCCCGGATGCCCGGCCAGAGCCTGGCCGGCATCGCCGCCGGCCCCGGTGACAACGTTGAGTACGCCCGCGGGCAGACCTGCCTCGGCAGCCAACCGGGCCAGAGTCAGAGTGGTCAGCGGGGTGAGTTCGGCCGGTTTGATGACCACCGAACATCCGGCGGCCAGTGCGGGGATGACCTTCCAGACCGCCATCTGCAACGGATAGTTCCACGGCGTGATGGTGCCGACCACCCCGACCGCCTCGCGCCGGATCCACGAGGTGTGGTCGGCGGAGTACTCGGCGGTGGCCTTACCCTCGAGATGGCGGGCCGCCCCGGCGAAGAACGCGATGTTGTCGATGCTGCCCGGCACATCGAATTCGGTCGCCAGGCGCACTGGTTTCCCGGTCTGGCTGACCTCCTCGGCGACGATCTCGGCGACGCGCTCCTCGAGTAGTTCGGCGAGCTTGAACAACACTGCCGAGCGTTCCGCGGGGGTCGCCGCCGACCAACCCGGCAGCGCAGACCGCGCTGCGGCGACGGCGATGTCCACGTCGGCCGGGGTGGCCAGCGCCAGTTGGGCGACGACATCGCCGGTGGCGGGATTGATGACCTCATGACGGCCGCCCGAGGTGGTGACTGGGGTACCGTCGATCCAACTGCTGGCGATCACGCGCCAATGCTACGCATTTCGTCGCTTCGATTGCTCCAAACAACGGATTCCGTGCACAATCTAGGAATGCGTGACTTACTCGCCGTCGGTCCCAACCCCAGCGGACCGGTACAACTCGACGAGATGTCGAAGGCCATCATCGAAAAACTGCAGCAGGACGGGCGGCGGTCCTATGCCGGCATCGGCAAGGCCGTGGGACTCTCCGAGGCCGCGGTACGGCAGCGGGTTCAGCGGCTGATCGATGCCGGGGTGATGCAGATCGTCGCGGTCACCGATCCGATGCAACTGGGCTTCTCCCGGCAGGCCCTGATCGGCGTCCGCTGCCAGGGTGACGCCACCAAGGTCGCGGTGCGGTTGGCGGAGTTGGATTCGGTGGATTACGTGGTGCTGACCGCCGGCACCTTTGACGCCATCGTCGAGGTGGTGTGCTCCGACGACGCCGAACTGCTCGACCTGCTCAACACCGAGATCCGGTCGGTACCCGGAGTGATGTCCACCGAGACGTTGGTTTACCTGAAGCTCGTTAAACAACAATACAACTGGGGTACGCGATGACGCTTTCTGCTGAGCATCAATTGACTGTCGAACTAGGCGCCAAAGCCGACCGGCACCTGTGGGGTCATTTCGCCCGGCACGGGCACGGGATGACGCCGCCCATCATCACCCGCGGCGAGGGCGTCCACATCTGGGACAGCTACGGCAAGCGCTACTTCGACGGGCTGTCCGGATTGTTCGTGGTGCAGGTCGGCCACGGCCGCCGGGAGATCGCCGAGGCGGCCGCCAAGCAGGCCGAGACGCTGGAATTCTTCCCGCTCTGGTCCTACGCCACCCCGTCGGCGATCGAATTGGCCGAGCGTCTGGCCAACTACGCGCCCGCCGACCTCAACCGGGTGTTCTTCACCACCGGCGGCGGGGAGGCCGTGGAGAGCGCGTGGAAGCTGGCCAAGCAGTTCTACAAGCTCACCGGCAAACCGGGCAAGTTCAAGGTGATCTCGCGCGCCATCGCCTACCACGGCACCCCGCAGGGCGCGCTGGCCATCACCGGCCTGCCCGACTTCAAAAAGCCGTTCGAGCCGCTGACCCCGGGCGGTTTCCGGGTTCCCAACACCAACTTCTACCGGGCGCCCGAGCCGTACAACACCGACATCAAAGCGTGGGGCCGTTACTGCGCGGACCGGATCGCCGAGGCCATCGAGTTCGAGGGCCCGGACACCGTCGCGGCGGTGTTCCTGGAACCGGTGCAGAACGCCGGCGGCTGCTTCCCGCCCCCACCGGGATACTTCGACCGGGTCAGGGAGATCTGCGACGAGTACGACGTGCTGCTGGTCTCCGATGAGACGATCTGCGCCTTCGGCCGCATCGGTTCGATGTTCGCCTGCAGCAGCGAACTCGGGGATTTCGGCTACGTGCCCGACATCATCACCTGCGCCAAGGGAATGAGCTCCGGATACTCCCCGATCGGCGCGATGATCGCCAGTGACCGCCTGTTCGAACCGTTCAACGACGGCAAGACCATGTTCGGGCACGGCTACACCTTCGGCGGGCATCCGGTCTCCGCGGCGGCCTCGCTGGCCAATCTCGACATCTTCGAACGCGAGAAGATCAACGAACACGTCAAGGCCAATGCCCCGATCTTTCGGGCCACCCTGGAGCGGCTGCTGGAACTGCCTATCGTCGGCGACGTCCGCGGCGAGGGTTTCTTCTACGGCATCGAGTTGGTCAAGGACAAGAACAGCCGGGAGACCTTCAACTCCGACGAGAGCGAACGGCTGCTGCGCGGATTCCTCTCCGCGGCGCTGTTCGAGGCCGGCCTGTACTGCCGCGCCGACGACCGCGGCGACCCGGTGGTGCAACTGGCTCCCCCGCTGATCAGCGGCCCGGACGAGTTCGACGAGATCTACGAGATCCTGCACCGGGTGCTCACCGAGGCCACTCGACTGCTGTGAGCGCGGCCGATTCGGGAGCAGGCCGCAAACCGCACATCGACCCGGTGCGGTGGCAGCCGCCTCCGGTGCGGTCGATACCGGAGTTCGGTCCGGTTGATCTGACCGTCGTGCCGATGCCCGGCGACGCTCCGGAGGACATTGTTGCCGACGACGACGGCATGCTCTGGGCCGGGCTGATCGACGGCCGGATCGTGCGGATCGACCCGGCCGGCTCGGTTGAGGTGATCGGCACACTCACCGCCGGACGGCCGCTGGGCATGACGGTGGCCCGCGACGGCCGGTTGCTGATCTGCGCGAGCCCGGGCGGACTGCTGGCGATGGACCGGGCCACCGGTCACACCGAGGTCCTCGTCGAACAGGTGAACTTCACACCGTTGACGTTTTGCTCCAACGTCGTCGAACTTCCCGACGGCACAATCTATTTCACCCAGTCCACCGCGAAGTTCACCTTCGCCCACTTCAAGGGGGCGATCTTCGAGGCCCGCGGTGACGGCGGGCTGTTCCGAAGGGATCCGGACGGACACGTCGAGCAGGTGCTGGACAATCTGTACTTCGCCAACGGCCTGACCCCCACCGTCGACGGTTCGGCTCTGGTGTTCGCCGAGACCCAGGGCCGCCGGCTGTCGAAGTACTGGCTGCGCGGGCCGCAGGCGGGCACCGTGACACCGCTGGCGCAGCACCTGCCGGCCATGCCGGACAACCTCTCCACCGGCGCCGACGGCCGGATCTGGTGCGCCATGGTGACCCCCCTCAACGCCGCGGCGGACTTCCTGGCGCCCCGCCCGCCATTGCTGCGCAAACTGATCTGGCGGCTTCCGGAGCGGCTCCAACCGCAGATCGAACCGACGGTGTGGGCGGTGGCCTTCGACCCCGACACCGGCGCGGCGGTGGCCGGCCTGCGGATGAATCATCCGGACTTCGGCGTGGTCACCGGACTCGTCGAGCATCGCGGCCGCCTGTGGATGGGCAGCATCGGCTACCCGGCCGTGGCGCATTGCGCGACTCCCCAGAACCGACTCCCCCAGAGCGCAGCAGAGTAACAATTGTTCCAATAGCCACATGCGTAACAGCGCGGCTCCCCGGATTCGCGGCCCGCATCGCTTAGCCTGCAATCCCATGGCGACGTTGACCAGGGTGCGGCGCGCTGCCGCGATCGCGGCGACGCTGCTGATGATGGGTGCCCCGGCGCCAGCCTGGGCCGAACCCGCGCCTGTTCCGGATCCCAACAGCTGCCCGTACAAGGTGTCCACTCCGCCGGCGGTGGACTCTTCGGAGGTGCCCAAGGCCGGCGACCCGCCGCAGCCCCTGCCGGTGCCGGCCACCCCGGTGGGCGGCGAGGCGCTCAGCGGATGCGGGGTGATCGTCGGCGCCGGTACTCCGCCGGTGCCCGCCGACATCTCGGCCGAAGCGTGGCTGGTCGCCGACCTGGATTCCGGTGATGTCATCGCCGCCCGGGACCCCCACGGCCGGCATCGGCCGGCCAGCCTCATCAAGGTGTTGACCGCGATGCAGGCCATCGACGAGCTTGCACTGAACCAGATCATCGGCGGCACCCAGGAGGACGCCGACGCCGAGGGCACCAAGGTGGGGGTCAAGCCCGGCGGCCGCTACACCGTCGACGATCTGTTGCACGGTCTGCTGATGTACTCCGGCAACGATGCCGCCCGCGCGCTGGCCGGGGCGATGGGCGGGATGGACACGACGCTGGAGAAGCTCAACACGCTCGCGGCCAAGTTGGGCGCCCGGGACACCCGGGTGGCCACCCCGTCCGGGCTGGACGGACCGGGTATGAGCACCTCGGCCTACGACATCGGCTTGTTCTACCGCTATGCATTCAAGAACCCGGTGTTCGCCGACATCGCGGCCACCCGCGAGTACCAATTCCCCGACTTCGCGGGCAATCCCTACCCGGTGGAAAACGACGTCAAGCTGCTCTACAACTACCCGGGCGCCCTGGGCGGCAAGACCGGCTACACCGACGACGCCCGGCAGACCTTCGTCGGCGCGGCCAACCGGGACGGCCGCCGACTGGTGGCGGTCCTGCTGCGCGGCACCCGGGACCCCATCGCGCCCTGGGAGCAGGCCGCGCGCCTGCTGGATTACGGCTTCGCCACCGCTCCCGGCACCACGATCGGCACCCTGATCGAGCCGGATCCGTCGCTGATGCCGCCGAAACCGGATTCGGCGTTGGTTAACCCGCCGATCCTGTCGGCAGACGCACTTCCGGTGCGGGTTGGTGTCTCGGTGGTCGGCACCGTCATCGTGTTCAGTCTGATCATGGCTGCGCGGTCGCTGAATCAGCGGGTTGGGGCTCGTCCCTGACCTTTCTGTCAGACCATCGAACTAGTGTTCGAATCATGGAAATTCGCACCGCCGACGTCGAGGCGGTGATGGCTGCCCTTGACGCGGTCGAAGCGGCTTGGGACAAACTGGCCTCGCTGCCGGTCGACGGCCTGGGGGCCAGGCAGGTCTTGGATGTGTTGAATCGCCTGGAGATTCATCGCCGCCGCCAGCCCACCACCGAGTACGCCCTGCTCAATCACCTCCAGTCCCGGGCCACCCCAAAGGAGGTGGGCGCCAAGTCCTGGCGCGCAGTGCTTTCCACTCGGCTGGGTATCAGCGGGGCCGACGCCGGCCGCCGCATCGGCGAGGCCGCCCAGCTCGGACCACGTCGCGCCGTCACCGGTGATCCCTTGGAGCCGGAGCTTCCGGCCACCGCAGCGGCCCAGGCACGTGGGGAGATCGGAACAGAGCACGTCGGCGTGATCCGGACCTTCATGGACCATCTGCCGGCCGATGTCGACCCCGGCACCCGGGCGGCTGCCGAATCACAGTTGGGTGGGCTCGCAGGCGGGTTGACCCCCGAGGGACTGCGGGATGTCGCCCGCCAACTGATGGGTTACCTCGACCAGGACGGCACGCTCGACGACGAGCGTGAGCACGCCCGCAAACGCAGTGTGACCCTTGGTCGCCAAGAAATGGACGGGATGAGCCGGATCTCGGGCTGGATCGATCCCGAACTGCGGGCGGGCCTCGATGCCATCTTCGCCAAACTCGCAGCCCCCGGCCACGGCGACCCTGACACCGCCGGGGAGCGCGTTGACGGTGCACCGACCCAGAGCCAGATCGCCGGCGACACCCGCAGCGCCGCACAGCGCACCCATGACGCGCTGAAGACCGTGTGCCGGGCGATGCTGACTTCTGGACAGCTGGGTCAGCACAACGGACTGCCGGTCACAATTGTGGCCACCACGACACTGGCCGAACTGACCGCAGCGGCCGGACAGGCCCACACCGGCGGCGGGACCCGGTTGCCGATCCCGACCCTCATCGGCATGGCCGCCGACGTCCACCCCTACCTGGTGCTTCTGCGCAACCCGCGGGAGATTCAGCTCTACCACGGGCGCACCCGACGCTCCGCCAGTGCCGGGCAACGCCTAGTCCTGCACGCACTGGAACGGGGATGCTCCAAGCCTGGCTGCACCGCGCCGGCGTACCACAGTCAGGTCCACCATGCCGAACGCGACTGGCAGCACGGCGGCAACACCGACATCGATGAGCTCACCTTGGCCTGCGGATGCGACAACCGACTGGTCGACGGAACCCCAGACGGATGGACCACCCGAAAGCGTAAGAGTGACAACCGAACTGAGTGGATTCCACCGCCGCACCTCGACCGCGGCCAGAACCGCGTCAATGACTACCACCACCCGGAAGAGGTGCTGCGGCACCGCGAAACCGCCGAGGACGAAGAGCCCGGGTAGCACTGCGTTCGGCTGCCCAGGCCGCCGCGAACAGGATCAGCCGCGCGATCATGTAGGCGAACACCATCAGGCCCAGCGCTGGGCCGAAGGTGACTCCCGCCGGGCCGTGCAGCACCACCCGAAGATAGATCGACGCAATCTGCTTGACGACCTCGAACCCGACCGCCGCCAGCAGCCCCGCACTCACGCACCTGCGCAGCGCGATCGGGTCGTGCGGCAACCGGGCGATCATCGTGGTGAACACCAGCCAAGCCACCAGGATCGACAACACCAACGAGCCCGCCCGGGCAAATCCGGTCAACTCCAGCGCGGAGGTGGCCAGCGCACTGAGCCCGATGGTCAGCAGGCTGGACAGAAACGCCACCACCAGGGCGGCCAGATCGGAGACCTTGGTGCTGAGCACACCCGGTGACGGAAAGTCCTGCCCCCACATCTGGCTGAGCGCGGCGCGCAGTCGCTGAATCCACAGCAACCCGACGTACAGCGCGGTGGTCAGGCCGATAACACCCACCGAGGTGCGCGATGCGATCGCGGCGTCCATCAGACTGAGGATCTGCTCGCCGAACTCCCCGGGCACTGCCGCCTTAACCCGGTTGTCGATCTCAGCCAGTTGCTGTGGCCGGCTGGCCAGGACGAACCCGACAACGGCGAAGCCCACCATCAGCAGCGGGAAGATCGCAAACAGGGTGAAGTAGCTGATCCCGGCCGCGTAGAAGTCGCCCTGGGACCTGTCATAGCGCTGCTGGGCGCGCACCGCATGGTCCAGCCAGAGGTACCGTCTTCGCAGCCGCGCCAGCAGGCCCATCACCCGGAGGGCAGGAAGCCGAGCCGGTCGTACACCCGGGCCAGGGTCGCGGCGGCCACGTCCCGGGCGCGATCGGCGCCCTTGGCCAGGGTGGCCTGCAACTCAGCGGGATCCTCGAGCAGTTCGGTCACCCGCTGCCGGATCGGGGTGACGTAGGCGATCACCGCGTCGGCGGTCTCGGATTTCAGGTCGCCGTAGCCGCGGCCGGCATAGCCCTCGACGAGTGCGTCGATCGAGGCGCCGGTGACGGCGGCCTGGATGGACAGCAGATTTGACACTCCCGGTTTGCCCTCGACGTCGAAGCGGATCTCGCGTTCGGAGTCGGTGACCGCTGAGCGGATCTTCTTGGCCGACACCTTCGGATCGTCGAGCAGGTTGATCAGCCCGGCATCGGTGGCCGCCGACTTGCTCATCTTCGCGGTCGGGTCCGCCAGGTCGTAGATTTTGGCGGTCTCTTTGGCGATCATCACCTCCGGCACCACGAAGGTTCCGGGAAACCGGGAGTTGAACCGGCCGGCGATATCGCGGGCCAACTCCAAGTGCTGGCGCTGGTCCTCCCCGACCGGCACCAGATTGGTGTCGTAGAGCAGCACGTCGGCGGCCTGCAGGACCGGGTAGGTGAACAGCCCGACCGTCGTGGAGTCGGCGCCCTGCTTCTGGGACTTGTCCTTGAACTGCGTCATTCGCGATGCCTGGCCGAATCCGGTGAAACAGCCCAGCACCCAGGCTAATTCGGTGTGCGCGGGCACATGGCTCTGCACGAAGATCGTTGAACGAGCGGGGTCGACGCCCAGCGCCAGGTACTGCGCTGCCGTGACCAGGGTGCGCCGCCGCAACACTGCGGGGTCCTGGGCACCGGTGATGGCGTGCAGGTCGACGACGCAGAAGTAGGTCTCGTAGTCGTCCTGCAGTCCGGGCCACTGCCCAACCGCACCGAGGGCGTTGCCCAGGTGCAGCGAATCGGCGGTGGGCTGCACACCGGAGAACACGACACGGGATTGCTGGCTCATGATGGGACAATCCTGTCATGCGGAAATTCCTTGCGGCCATGGCTGCGGCCGTCCTCACTGCGACCACCCTGGCCGGTTGCACGGGCGGTCCCGGTTCTGCTGACAAGCGCCCGCCTGGCGCGGCGGTGGTGATCGTCTCCGGCGGCGATGCCGTCAGCCCGTTCACCTCTAACGATGCGGCCTGCGCGACTGGCTTGGCGGCGGGCAACACCAACACCGCGATGCGAGAGTTCCTGATCTCCAAGGGCTACACGGTGTACACATCCCCGGCCATGAACGGCCGGGGTCAGGTGGTCGACCAGCAGGGTTTCGGAGCGTTCGGGGTGTGCCCGGTGACGCTGCCCGAGAACATCACCGTCAACTCCACCGGCAGCATCGACACCGCCGGAGAGCATCTCGCGCGGTTCATCAACTGGCTGCACGACGACCGGGGTGTCACCGAGGTCGACTTCGTGGCGCATTCGATGGGTGGCCTGTACTCGCGGGCGGCGATCCGGGTGCTGGCGACCACCGGCAGTCCGGTGAAGATCCGGTCGCTGAGCACCGTCGGGACCCCGTGGCAGGGGTCGTATCTGTCCGATTACGCCAACGACCTGATCACGTTGGCCGAGTGCAAGGGCGACAAGTTCTGCGAGTCGGGCATGAAACAGTTCAAGGCCCGCGTGCTGGACCTGATGGCCGGATCGGGCCGCGAGGTCAACAAGCAGTTCCTGACGGGCAAGAACGGCTGGAACGACTTTCAGGCCGGGGTTCTCGACAGGATCCCGGTCGTACTGATCGCCGGCACCAAGTTCGCCCCGCCCGGTCCGGCGAACCCGGCGGTCTGGCCCAATGACGGGCTGGTCGCCCAGGACAGTGCGCTGGCCCGCAATATCGCCGACCCGGTGCTGCCCCACCGTCGCTGCTACACCTTTGAGGACACCCACAGTATTTTCATCTCCGATCAGGCCGGCCTGGACTGGAAGACGGCATTGACCTGGGACCCCAACGTGTTCGAGGTGCTGCACCAAGCACTGCAAGGCGCGTCGACGGCGTTGGACGGCCCGAATCGGGAGGGGTGCCCCGCCGCCTAGGGGCGTCAGCCGAATTCCAGGTCAGCCGAATTCCACTGTGACCGGCGCGTGGTCGGACCACCGCAGCGCATAGGCATCCGGCTTCTCGACCCGAGCCCAACGCGCCCGGGCGGCCAGCGGTTCGGTGGCCAAGTGGTAGTCGATGCGCCAGCCGGCGTCGTTGTCGAAAGCCTTGCCGCGCCAGGACCACCAGCTGTACGGCCCGGGGCGGTCGGGGTGCAGGTGACGCACGACGTCCACCCAGCCGGCGCCCACCAGCTCGGTGAGCCACTGCCGCTCACTGGGCAGGAAACCGGCCTTCTTGAGGTTGCCTTTCCAGTTTTTGATGTCGCTTTCGGTGTGTGCGATGTTCCAGTCGCCGCACAGCACGGCCTCGCGGCCGTCAGCGGTCAACTCGGCCATCCGCGTGGCCAGCGAAGCCATGAACCGTTCCTTCTCCACCTGGCGGTCGGTGCCCGCCTCCCCGGAGTGGACGTAGAGGCTGCCGATCGTCATCCCGGAGACCTCGACCTCCAGATAGCGACCGTGGTGTTCGAATTCGGTTGCCTGCAAACCAATCCGGACGTCGTCGAATGGCGCGCGGCTCAGAATGGCCACTCCGCTGCGGCCTTTGAGGTGGGGCTCGGCCGAGGCCAGGTGCCAGCCCCCGGAAGGGCCCGAACGCAGGGCCGGCGCCAGCGCCTCGGCAAGTTGCGCGTCATCGGCGCGGGTCTCCTGCAGGCACACCACATCAGCCGATGTCTGCGCCAGCCAGGCCAGCAGGCCGCGGTTCTCCTCGGAGCGCTCCCGCACCGCCGCACGGACTCCGTTGACGTTGACAGTTGTCACAATCACGGCGGAAACCTACCCCGTCTCCGATCAGGCGGCGACGATCGGCGGGGCGGTCGAGCGGTGGGTCACCCCGGTTGGAGTGATGGCAGTGTCGGTGTGCTTTCCATCCTTCTCGTCAGCGCCGGGATCCCCTTGGGCGAACAGGTCGACCACGTGCAGCTAATCCGGTGGGCCATCGCCACGTCGGCGTAGCGTCAGTGAAATGAGCGAGCGGGCACCCATTCACCTCGGTTCGGGGGAACCCATCCTGCTGTTGCACCCCTTCATGATGTCGTCCTACGTCTGGCACGACGTCGCCCCGGCACTGGCCCGGACCGGCCGATTCGAGGTGTTCGCACCGACGATGGCCGGCCACCACGGCGGCCCCCACACTCGGTCGTGGTTCCTGGACACCAATACCCTGGCAGACCATGTGGAGGCTCAACTCGACCAATTAGGTTGGGGCAGCGCGCATATCGTCGGCAACTCGCTGGGCGGCTGGGTGGCTTTCGAATTGGAACGACGGGGCCGGGCCCGCACGTTGACCGGGATCGCACCAGCAGGCGGGTGGCACCGCTGGTCGCCGGTCAAGTACGAGATCGTCGGCAAATTCGTGGCCGGGTTTCCGGTGTGGCTCACCGCAGTGGCGCTGGGCCGCCGCGCCGCCCGGCTCCCCCTGGCCAAGCGGGCGGCGAGTGTGCCGATCAGCGCCACCTCGGCGGGCTTGTCCGACGCGGACCTGCTGGAGGTCATCGACGACGTCACGCACTGCCGGGCCTATCATCAGCTGCTCCTCAAGGCGCTGCTGCTACCGGGCCTGATGGAGTTGGCCCAGACCCAGACGCCCACCAATCTGGTGATCTGCGGGAAGGACCGGGTGCTTCCGCACCCGCGTTACACCAAGCACTTCGTCAAACATCTGCCGGACATCGACCGGGTCACCACGCTGGACAACGTCGGCCACATCCCGATGTTCGAGGCGCCGCAGTCGATCGCCGATCTGATCATCGCGTGGGTCGACGACAACAGCGTGCCGCAGCTTAGGTCAGCGACTTCTTGAGATTGTCAGCCAGCGTGGCCAGGAACTGCTCGCTGGTCTGCCATGGCTGATCCGGGCCGATCAGCAGGGCCAGGTCCTTGGTCATCTGGCCGCCCTCAACGGTGTGGATGACCACCTCTTCGAGTGTCTCGGCGAACTCGATGACCTCCGGGGTGTTGTCCAACTTGCCCCGATGCTCCAGACCGCGCGTCCAGGCGAAGATCGACGCGATGGGGTTGGTGGAGGTCGCCTTGCCCTGCTGGTACTGCCGGTAGTGCCGGGTGACGGTGCCGTGGGCCGCCTCGGCCTCGACGGTCTTGCCGTCGGGCGTCATCAGCACCGAGGTCATCAGGCCGAGTGAGCCATAACCCTGCGCGACGATGTCGGACTCCACGTCGCCGTCGTAGTTCTTGCACGCCCAGACATAGCCGCCCTCCCACTTCAGGCAGGAGGCCACCATGTCGTCGATGAGGCGGTGTTCGTAGGTCAGTCCGCGCTTGTCGAACTCCTCCTTGTACTCCTCATCGAAGATCCGCTGGAACTCGTCTTTGAACATGCCGTCGTAGGCCTTGAGGATGGTGTTCTTCGTCGACAGATACACCGGATAGTTCTGTTGCAGCGCATAGGAGAACGAGGAGCGCGCGAAGTCGATGATGGACTTCTTGAAGTTGTACATCCCCATCACGACACCGCCGTCCTCGGGGATGCGGACCACCTCGTGGACAATCGGCTCGCTGCCGTCCTCCGGGGTGAAGGTCAACGTGACGGTGCCGGGACGGTCGACTTTGAAGTTGGTGGCGCGGTACTGGTCGCCGAACGCGTGCCGGCCGATGATGATCGGTTTGGTCCACCCCGGTACCAGGCGGGGAATGTTGGAAATCACGATCGGGGCACGGAAAATCGTGCCGCCGAGGATGTTGCGGATGGTGCCGTTGGGAGACAGCCACATTTTCTTCAGGTTGAATTCTTTGACCCGGGCCTCGTCCGGGGTGATGGTGGCGCATTTGACGCCGACGTGGTGTTTGAGGATGGCGTTGGCGGAGTCGATGGTGACCTGGTCGTCGGTGGCGTCGCGGTGCTCGATGCCCAGGTCGTAATACTCAAGATTGATGTCGAGGTACGGCAGGATCAGGGTGTCCTTGATCAGCTTCCAGATGATGCGGGTCATCTCGTCGCCGTCGAGCTCGACGACAGTGCCCTCGACCTTGATCTTGCGTCCGCTCGACATTGAGTCGCCCATCCTCCTCGGCCCGGCGAGCAATCGCTCGCTGGGCGCAACATTACAAGGGTTGATCGGCTCACGAAGTGCCGTGTCCGATGAAGGCCCGCTGGCCAGTCGGTGCAGGTGTGCGATACGCTCGACACCGGTCATGAGTGCCAGCGCTAAGCCCCGGCTTGCTGGCCGGCAACCCTCCAACCGCGGTGGGGTGCCCTGGGTGATGACCAGGTTGAGCAGCCACCACGCGGCTGCACGGCAAGCGCGGGTCCGCCATGACGGGCCCCCCGAGTAGACAGGGAAACCTGATGCGGAGCCCCCATATGTGTCGCTGTTGTTAGACGGGAATTCTTTCGGCCCCCGTGTACCTAACCCAGCGACCCAAGGAGCCTTACCCCCATGACCACCCCCCCCGATTCCAACCCTGAAGCATGGTCGTTCGAGACCAAGCAGATCCACGCCGGCCAAACCCCCGACGCCGCCAGCCGAGCCCGGGCGCTGCCGATCTACCAGACCACGTCCTACGCCTTCGACAGTACCGACCACGCCGCCGCGCTGTTTGGGCTGGCCGAACCGGGCAACATCTACACCCGAATCATGAACCCGACCACTGACGTCGTCGAACAGCGCATCGCCGCTCTCGAGGGCGGGGTGGCGGGGCTGTTGCTGTCCTCGGGTCAGGCCGCGGAGACCTTCGCGATCCTCAACCTCGCCGGCGCCGGAGACCACATCGTCTCCAGCCCGCGGCTCTACGGCGGCACCTACAACCTGTTCCACTACACGCTGCCCAAGCTGGGGATCGAGACCACTTTCGTCGAAGACCCCGACGACCTGGACTCCTGGCAGGCGGCGGTGCGGCCCAACACCAAGGCCTTCTACGGCGAGACCATCTCCAACCCGCAGATCGACATCCTGGACACCCCCGGCGTCTCCGAGGTGGCGCACTCCAACGGCGTCCCGCTGATCGTGGACAACACCATCGCCACCCCGTATCTGATCCAGCCGATCTCCCAGGGCGCCGACATCGTCGTGCATTCGGCCACCAAATATCTCGGCGGCCACGGCACCGCGATCGCCGGAGTGATCGTCGACAGCGGAAAATTCGACTGGACCGGCTCCGGAGCCGCTGGGTCGGCGACAACCGGCGGGGGCAAATTCCCCGGCTTCACCACCCCGGACCCGAGCTACCACGGCGTGGTTTTCGCCGACCTCGGCGCGCCGGCGTTCGCACTCAAGGCCCGCGTACAACTACTGCGTGACCTCGGCTCGGCGCCGGCCCCGTTCAACGCGTTCCTCATCGCCCAGGGCCTGGAAACGCTGAGCCTTCGCATCGAACGGCACGTGCAGAACGCCACGCGGGTCGCTGAGTTCCTGTCCGGCCATCCCGAGGTGACCACCGTCAACTACGCCGGTCTACCGGACTCGCCGTGGTATCAGCGGGGCCGCGAGCTGGCACCGAGGGGAACCGGCGCGGTGCTGTCGTTCGAACTGAGCGGCGGCGTCGAGCGGGCCAAGGCCTTCGTCAACGCGCTGCAACTGCACAGCCACGTCGCCAATATCGGCGACGTGCGATCACTGGTCATCCATCCGGCATCGACGACCCACCAGCAACTCTCACCGCACGAGCAGTTGGCCACCGGGGTCACCCCCGGTCTGGTGCGACTGGCCGTCGGGTTGGAGGGCGTCGACGACATTCTGGCCGACCTTGAGCGGGGGTTCGCCGCTGCCGCGAGAGTCACTGATTCCAGCGCCGTGGCGGCCCATTGAGCGACGCTGACATGACACTCTCTGCTGAACGCTTGCGCGAAGATCAGGCTTCCGGGGTCGAGCGCATCGAAACCCTCCCCGCCGAGGGTGACATCGGCGTGGTGGACATCGGCCCGTTGACGTTGGAAAGCGGCGCGGTGATCGACGACGTGTCGATCGCGGTGCAACGCTGGGGCGAACTCTCCCCGAACCGCGACAACGTCGTCGTCGTGCTGCACGCGCTGACCGGCGACTCTCACATCACCGGCCCGGCCGGGCCGGGGCACCCCACCCCCGGCTGGTGGGACGGCGTGGCCGGACCGGGAGCGCCGATCGACACCGACCGTTGGTGCGCGGTCGCCACCAACGTGCTGGGTGGCTGCCGGGGATCCACCGGGCCGAGTTCACTGGCCCGCGACGGCAGGCCCTGGGGGTCACGGTTCCCGCTGATCACGGTGCGCGATCAGGTCAACGCTGACGTGGCCGCGCTGGCTGCGCTGGGTATCACCGAGGTGGCGGCCGTGATCGGTGGGTCGATGGGCGGGGCGCGCGCACTGGAGTGGATTGTCGGCTACCCCGAGCAGGTTCGTGCCGGGTTGGTGCTGGCCGTCGGCGGGCGGGCCACCGCGGACCAGATCGGGACCCAGAGCACCCAGATCGCAGCCATCAGATCCGACCCGAACTGGCAGGGCGGCGACTATCACGGCACCGGCCGATCCCCCGACGTCGGGCTGCAACTGGCCCGCCGGTTCGCCCATCTGACGTATCGCGGCGAGACCGATCTGGACACCCGATTCGGCAATGAGGGGCAGGCCACCGCGGACGGCCGAGAGGACCCGCTGACCGGCGGACGCTACGCCGTGCAGAGCTACCTGGAATATCAAGGCGCCAAGCTGCTTCGACGGTTCGACGCCGGCAGCTACGTAACGCTCACCGAAACCTTGTCCAACCATGATGTGGGCCGCAGCCGCGGCGGGGTCGCTGCGGCGCTGCAGTCCTGCCCGGTGCCCGTGGTCGTCGGCGGCATCACCTCTGATCGGCTTTACCCGCTGCGACTGCAGCAGGAACTGGCCGATCTGCTGCCGGGCTGCAACGGCCTGAACGTGGTGGAGTCGATCTACGGCCATGACGGCTTCCTGATCGAGATGGAGGCAGTGGGACAGCTGATCCGGGAGACCCTCGCACTCGCCGACGGTCAGCGGTGACCGGCGCGCCGGACGGAGGCCGTTCCGAGCGGTCGCTGTCGTTCGGTGCGCAAGCCGCCGCCTACGAGCGGGGCCGGCCCTCCTACCCGCCGGAGGCCGTCGACTGGCTGCTGGCAGCCGGGGCCGGCGGCCCAGTCCAGGACGTCCTTGATCTGGGTGCGGGCACCGGCAAACTCACCACCCGTTTGGTCGAACGCGGTCTGGATGTGGTCGCCGTCGATCCGATCGCCGAGATGCTCGACGTGCTGCGCGCGGCATTGCCGGCCACCCCGGCGCTGTTGGGCACGGCAGAGCATATTCCATTGCCGGACAACAGCCTTGATGCCGTGCTGGTGGCCCAGGCATGGCACTGGTTCGACCCGGACCGGGCGATCGCGGAGGTGGTACGGGTGCTGCGGCCCGGTGGGCGGCTTGGCTTGCTGTGGAATGTTCGCGATGAACGGCTGGGCTGGGTCAAGGACTTCGGCCGGATTGTGGGGCTGGAACACGATTGGGCCGACGCGACGGTTGAACTGCCCGAGCCGTTCATCGACGTGGCGACTCATCAGGTGGAGTGGACCAATTACGTCACACCGCAGGCGCTTATCGACTACGTCGCCTCACGTAGTTACTGCATCACCTCCCCGGCGGAGGTTCGCACCCGAACCCTCGACGAGGTGCGCACCCTGCTGGCCACCCACCCCGCGCTGGCCAACTCCGCCGGTATCGCCCTGCCCTACATCACGGTCTGCGCGCGAGCGATGCTGGCCTGAGCGGCTTACTCGCCCCGGCTAACTGGTCCCCAAGGGGTCGATGGTCCACGCGGTGTAGATCATGACGGCGCTGATCGTGGTCATGGTGGCGAAATCGAGACTTTTGTCGCGCACCACCAGCAGGCCGGCCCGCTCGTCGGGCAGAGCCAACCGCAGTGCGGCAGCCACCCCGACAGCGACCCCGATCAGGAACGAGCCGCGACGCCAGAAACCGGCTGCCACCAGCGCCAGTGCCACCGCGAAGATGGCGGCGACGGTGAGGATCGGCCATTGCGCGCGGACCACCCTCCGTGCTGCCTGGGGTAGCTTCACGGCCCAGCTTCAGCGCGTTCAACGACGTTGGTGAGAAGAAACGCGCGAGTCAGGGGGCCGACTCCCCCCGGATTCGGGGAAACATGTCCGGCGACGTCCCACACCTCGGGAGCCACGTCACCGGTGAGCACTCCGTCAACCCGGCTGACGCCCACGTCCACCACCGCCGCACCGGGGCGAACCATGTCGGCGGTCACCATATGCGGCACTCCGACGGCCGCGACGATGATGTCGGCTTGCCGGGTCAGCGCGGGCAGGTCGCGGGTTCCGGTGTGGCACAAGGTCACTGTGGCGTTCTCAGTGCGGCGGGTCAGCAACAGGCCCAGCGGACGGCCGACGGTGACGCCCCGGCCGAGCACCACCACGTGCGCACCGTCGATCGGGATGTCGAAGCGGCGCAGCAGCGCCACGATCCCCCGCGGGGTGCACGGCAATGGCGCCGGCTCACCGAGAACCAGCCGGCCCAGGTTGACCGGGTGCAGACCGTCGGCGTCCTTGGCGGGGTCGATCCGCTCCAGGGCGGCGTTCTCGTCGAGGTGGCGCGGCAGCGGCAGTTGCACGATGTAACCGGTGCACGCCGGGTCGGCGTTGAGTTCGTCGATTGCTTCGTTGAGTTGAGCCTCGGTCGCCTGCGCCGGCAGGTCGCGACGCATCGAGGTGATGCCAACCTTGGCGCAGTCGGTGTGCTTTCCACGAACGTAGGCATGCGAGCCGGGATCGTCGCCGACCAGAATGGTGCCCAGGCCGGGGGTGCGCCCGGCGGCGGTCAGTGCGGTGACCCGCGCTTTGAGGTCGGTGAAGATCTCGTCGCGGGTCAGCTTGCCATCCAGCGTCTGAGCGGGCACGGCTACATTTTCCATATGGGTGCCACTCCGGATGTGTTCAGCCCGGCTCAACTGGGTCCGATCACGCTGCGCAACCGGATCATCAAGGCAGCCACCTTTGAGGCTCGCACCCCGGGAGCGCTGGTCAGCGACGACCTGATCGACTTTCACCAGGCGATGGCCGCCGGCGGGGTCGGCATGACGACGGTCGCCTACTGCGCGGTCAGCCCGGGCGGACGCACCGACTCCGCCGCGATGTGGATGCGACCGGACGCCGTGCCGGGTCTGCGGAAGCTGGCCGCGGCGGTGCACGCGCAGGGCGCGGCGGTCAGCGCGCAGATCGGCCACGCGGGGCCGGTGGCCAACGCGCGTTCCAATAGGGCCCCGGCACTGGCGCCGGTGCGGTTCTTCAACCCGCTGTCGATGCGGTTCGCCAGGCATGCGACCCGCGCCGACATCGACGAAGTGATCGCCGCGCACGCCACCGCGGTCCGCTACGCGATCGACGCCGGCTTCGACGCCGTGGAGATCCACCTCGGGCACAACTACCTGGCCAGTTCCTTCCTCTCCCCGCTGATCAACCGGCGCGCCGACTCTTTCGGCGGTTCGCTGGAGAACCGCGCGAAGGTGGCCCGCGGGATCGTGCGGGCGGTGCGCGGCGAAGTGGAACGCGACGGCCGGGCCGCGATCGCGGTGACCGCCAAACTCAACATGGCAGACGGGGTGCGCGGCGGCATCAGCATCGAGGAGTCGCTGCAGACGGCGCGGTGGCTGCAGGATGACGGTGGTTTGGATGCGCTGGAACTGACTGCTGGCAGTTCACTGGTCAACCCGATGTACCTGTTCCGCGGCGACGCCCCGGTCAAGGAGTTCGCCGCCGCATTCGCCCCACCGCTGCGGTGGGGAATCCGGATGACCGGTCGCAAATTCCTCCGCGAATACCCCTACCGCGACCTGTTCCTGCTGCGCGACGCCGAGCAGTTCCGCCGCGAGCTCACCGTGCCGCTGATCCTGCTCGGCGGGATCACCGACCGGGAGAGCATGGATCGGGCCATGGCCGCCGGTTTCGATTTCGTCGCGATGGGCCGGGCGCTGCTGGCCGAGCCTGACCTGATCAACCGGATCGAGTCCGAGGGACGGTCGGTGACGTCGCTGTGCACGCACTGCAATAAATGCATGCCGACGATCTATTCGCGCACGCACTGCGTCGTCACCGGAGGACCCGGCGGTTCCTCGGGTTAGCATTGGCGCCGATGAGCAGCCCCCCAACCCATCCCGGCTATTCCGGGCCGGCGCTGACCGTTCGGTACGACGGCCCGCCGCGCACCTTTTCCGCCGGACACGACGTCGTCATCGGCCGGGATCTGCGCGCCGACGTGCGCATCGCGCATCCGCTGGTGTCCCGCGCCCACGTGCTGCTGCGGTTCGACCCGACGATTTCAGGCGGCCGGTGGACCGCGGTGGACAACGGCTCGCTGAACGGGATGTACGTGCACGGCCGGCGGGTCCCGCAGGTCGACATCACCGACGGCACGACGGTCAATATCGGCAACCCGGACGGCCCGTCGGTGAGCTTCGACGTCGGCCGGCACCAGGGTTCTGCCGGACGGCCCCCGCCAATCGCCACCGAGGTCATCAACCAGGCCTACGCGGCACCCCGGCCGCCGGCGCCGCAGCCGATGTACCCGGGCTCCCAGCCCCAGCTCGCCTATCAACCGCCACCCCCGACGCCACCCCTGCCGCCGCCACCCCAACCGCCAAACCCCCCCCCCCCCCACCCCTGCCGCCATCCCCGCCGCCACCCCCGACGCCATCCCAACCGCCACCGGATGCCGCGCCCACTCAGATGGGTCCTGCGCCGGCCCGGTCGTCGAGCAACACCTCGAATCTGGCCACCTCGATGCTGAAGATCCTCAAACCGGGATCCTCAGCACCGGCACCCCCGGGATCACTGACGATCGGCCGGTCCAGCGATAACGACATCGTCATCCCCGACGTCCTGGCCTCCCGCCATCACGCCACGCTGATCCCGATACCCGGCGGAACCGAGATCGTCGACAACCGTTCCATCAACGGCACTTTCGTCAACGGCACCCGGGTGGACACCGCTCTGCTCAGTGACGGCGACGTCGTCACGATCGGCAACGTCGACCTGGTATTCACCGGCGGGACGCTGGTCCGCCGCACCGAGACGGCGGCGGCCACCGGGACCGGCGGGCTCGATGTGCGCGGGGTCACCTGGACCATCGAAAACAACAAGACCCTGTTGGACAACATCTCGCTGACCGCACGGCCGGGCACCCTCACGGCGATGATCGGCCCGTCGGGCGCGGGCAAATCCACACTGGCCCGGCTGATCGCCGGCTACACCCACCCGACCAGCGGCACGGTGAGCTTCGAGGGTCACAACATCCACGCCGACTACGCCTCACTGCGCTCCCGGATCGGGATGGTGCCGCAGGACGATGTGGTGCACGGCCAGCTGACCGTCAACCAGGCCCTGATGTACGCCGCGGAGTTGCGGCTGCCGCCGGACACCTCCAAGGAGGACCGCCAGCAGGTGGTCGCCCAGGTGCTTTCCGAACTGGAGATGACCCAGCACGCCGAGACCCGGGTGGACAAGCTCTCCGGCGGCCAGCGCAAGCGGGCCTCGGTGGCCCTGGAGTTGCTCACCGGGCCGTCGCTGCTGATCCTCGACGAGCCCACGTCAGGCCTGGATCCGGCGCTGGACCGCCAGGTGATGACCATGCTGCGCCAACTCGCCGACGCCGGCCGGGTGGTGCTGGTGGTCACCCACTCGCTGACGTATCTGGACGTGTGCGATCAGGTGCTGCTGCTCGCGCCCGGGGGTAAGACCGCGTTCTACGGGCCGCCGGCGGAGATCGGCCCGGCCATGGGAACGACGAACTGGGCCGACATCTTCAGCGCCGTCGCCAGCGACCCGCAGGCCGCCAACGACCGGTATCAGGCATTGAGTGGACCGCAACCGGCGCCACCGCCGGCTGAGGAGCCCTCCGATCTCGGCGAGCCGGTGCACACCAGCCTGCGCCGTCAGTTCTCGACGATCGTGCGGCGTCAGGCCCGGCTGATCGTCTCCGATCGCGCCTACTTCACCTTCCTCGCGTTGTTGCCCTTCATCATGGGTGTGCTGTCGCTGGCAGTGCCCGGCGACGTCGGTTTCGGGATCCCCGACCCGATGGGCGGCTCGCCCAACGAGCCGGGGCAGATCCTGGTCTTTCTCAACGTCGGGGCGGTGTTCATGGGCACCGCCCTGACCATCCGGGATCTGATCGGCGAACGGGCGATCTTCCGGCGCGAACAGGCGGTGGGGTTGTCGACGACGGCGTATCTGCTGGCCAAGGTGTGTGTGTACACGCTGTTCGCCGTGCTGCAGTCGGCCATCATGGTCGCGATCGTGGTGTGGGGCAAGGGCGGTCCCACCCGCGGCGCGGTGGCGCTGGGCAACCCGTCGCTGGAACTGTTCGTCACCGTCGCCGCCACCTGCGTCGCCTCGGCCAACCTGGGCCTGCTGCTGTCGGCACTGGCGAAGTCCAACGAGCAGATCATGCCGCTGCTGGTGGTGGCGATCATGAGTCAGTTGGTGTTCTCCGGCGGGATGGTCCCGGTGACCAACCGACTGGTGCTCGACCAGTTGTCCTGGCTGACGCCGGCGCGCTGGGGATTCGCCGCATCGGCCTCGACGGTGGACCTGGTCAACCTGGTGCCCGGACCGCTGACCCCGAAAGATCGCTGGTGGAAGCACACCGGGTCGAGTTGGTGGTTCGACGTGGCCATGCTGGCCGGCTTGAGCGTGCTGTATCTGGGGCTGGTGCGCTGGAAGATTCGGCTCAAGGCCGCCTAAGCATGATGCCAATGAATTCCCGCTTGCAACGCTGGTGGCTCTGGGGCTGCTTTGTGGCCACGCTGTTGGCGTCCTGGGCCGGCGGTTTCGGGGTTACCGTCACCGCCGTCTTCATCGGCATCTACCTGACCGGGCTGGTGCTGATCGGGCCGGATGAGCCGGCGGCCGAGGCGGTCGATGTGGTCGATGTGGTCGACGCTGTCGAGGTCGTCGATGTGCAGGACATCGCCGGCGAGGATGCCGAGCCGTATCCGGACGACGATGAATCCGAGACCGTTCAGACGGATACCACTATAGATACCGCTACCGACAGCGACAGCGACAGCGGCAGCGACAGCGACAGCGACAGCGGCGAGATTCTCGAACCCTCCGACTCGTCGAGGTGACGATGGCAGACCCCCACCGACTTCTCGTCAAGAACGTCACGATTTTCGACGGGATCTCCGACCACCTGGTTTCCGGCCACGTCCTCGTCGAAGGCCGGACCATTGCCGCCGTCGACACCTCACCGATCGCCGAGGACGCGGACACGACGGTGATCGACGGTGCCGGCCGGGTGCTCATGCCAGGCATGAGCGACGCCCATGTGCATCTGGTCGGTATGGCGAACACCATGGCCGACATCACCACCGCCACCCAGACCCAACTCGCCGCCGCGACACTGGCGCGAGCCAAAGACACTCTGCTGCGCGGGTTCACCACCGTGCGCGACATGGCCGGCGACACGGTGGGCATCAAGAAGGTCATCGACGCCGAACCGGCGCTTGGCCCGCGCATCTACCCCAGCCAGGCGGCGATCTCGCAGACCGCCGGTCACGGGGATTTCGGTTTCGTCTTCGAACCGCCGACGGCGTTGGGCGGCAGGGAATCCCGGGCTGAACAGATCGGGTTCCTTCGGGTCGCCGACGGCGCCGACCGCGTACTCGCCGCCGTACGTGAACAACTCAAACTCGGGGCGTCGCAAATCAAGCTGATGGCCGGCGGCGGAGTTGCCACACTCTACGATCCGCTGTACACGCTGCAGTTCACCCCGGCTGAGTTGCGGGCGGCGGTCGAGGCCGCCGCCGATTACGGCACCTATGTCGCCACTCACGTCTACAACGTCGCCGGTATCCATCGTGCCGTGGAAGCCGGCGTCAAGTCGATCGAGCACGGCCACCTGGCCGACGAACCCACCGTCGCGATGCTTGCCGAACGCGATGTGTGGCTGTCGACTCAGCCGTTCAGCAACCATGACCACAGCTTTCCCGATCCGGACCGGACCGCGAAGAACCGGCAGGTCTGCGACGGCACCGAGCAGTTGTACCGGTGGGCGAAGAAGCACGGGGTCAAGACAGCCTGGGGTACGGATCTGCTGTTCGAACCGGAGAACAACTTCCGGCAAAGCGAGATGGTGACCCGCCTCGGTGAGTACTTCACCGGCGTCGAGGCGCTCAAGATGGTCACCTCCGGCAATGCCGCCCTCTTGCGCCTGGCCGGTGAACGCGATCCCTACGGATCGGCCCGACTCGGCGAGATCGTCACCGGCGCATGGGCAGACATGCTGCTGATCAATGGCGATCCGACCACCGATCTCGGCCTGCTGGCGGACCCCGCCGCCAACATCGCGGTCATCATCAAGGACGGCGTCGTCGTCAAGAACACACTGTGAGGGCTAGGCACTGAGGCGGAGAACGGCCCGCCGCGCCTGCCCAGCGCTAGTCTTCTGGTGTGGGTTCCGGAGTTGAGCAGGATGCCAGACACATTTTGGGGGCAGCCCGTGTCCTCGCCGGTGCGGCCGACCGCGACGTCACCGAGATCCGAGCCGAGATCCGCGACTTCCGAAACGCTACGACGGCGAGTTTCAATGCTCTTCGACAGGACTTCGTTGATCTGCGTGCCCACGTTGACAGCAGGTTCGAGCAGGTTGATCGCGGCTTCATCGAGATGCGCGGCAAGTTGGACGCAACCGCCGCCGGCCAGCAGCGGATCGTCGAACTCATCGAATCGCTGATCGACCAGCAGAACCGCTAGACGCTGCGCCCAAAGACTCCGGAGTCATGTCCGCGAAGTGCGAACCTAAGATCGTCCTACGGCCAAGAGTGTCACCCAGGTCTCATTCCGATCCTGCCTCGTCGCCGATGAAGGAGCTTCCATGACCACGTCTGTCGTCACTTCGGGTCGCAGCCGGCGGTCGCGCCTTCGCACGCCACGCTGGGCCCTCGTCGGGGTCGCCGCCCTGGCTGTCACCAATCTCGCCGCATGCGGGGGGCGAGACTCCACACCAGCGGCGTACCCGGACCGTGAGATCACTTTCGTGGTGCCCTACTCGGCCGGTGGACCGACCGACACCGTCACCCGGCTGATCGCGGAGCCCATGGGCACCAAGCTCGGCCAGCAAATCGTGGTCAAGAATGTCACCGGCGCTGGTGGCACAGTCGCGGCCGGGCAGGTTGCCGACGCCAAGCCCGATGGCTACGAGGTGCTCATCCACAACATCGCCATGTCAACGGCGCCCGCGCTTTACCCCAACCTGCCCTACGAACCGCTCGTGGACTTCACGACGATCGGTCTGATCACCGATGTACCGATGACGATCGTCGCCCGTAAGGACCTCCCGCCGACGACGCTGGAGGAACTGGTCACCTACGTCAAGAGCAACGCCGACACGCTCACCCTCGCCCAC
>NZ_JBILVF010000255.1:0-2812 GCF_044370595.1 Mycobacterium sp. | reverse complement strand
GCTCCGGCCGGAGCCGCCGGTCAAGTCGGCCAACTGGCCACATCGATGACTCAGCCGTTGCAGTCGTCGCTGCAGCCGTTGATGGGCATGTTCCAGGCGCCGGTACAGGCCCTCCAAAGCCTGTCGAGCTTGCCGCAATCACTGGGGCAACTGACCGGGCACTCTGCCGCCGCATCACCCGGCGCGGCCGAGTTCCCGTCAGCGACGCTCGCCGCAGCCGGCTCCCCCGGCGGGCTCGGCTCAGGTGGCGGAGCATCGGCCGGATTGGGCGCGGTGGGCAGTGCCGGTGCCGTTAGCGCTGGCAGCGTTCCCGGGCCTGGACTCACCAGCTACACCAGGCCCACCAGCACCTTCGCTCCGGAGACCAGCGGCAGGCCGGTGGGACTCAAATCGGGCTTACTCAGCGCCGCTGACCTTCGTGGATCGACGACGACCACGGCGGGTGGTCCGGTGCCGGTGTCACCTGCTCCCGCCGGAATGCTCGGCCAGAGCAAGGGCTCGGATGCCAAAGAGGACGTTTCCCATGCACGGATCGTCGTGCCCGCTAGCCCGCAGAAGCTCAGCTAGCTAATTTCAGATTAAAGGGGGTCTTTCCTAATCCGATTTGCCACAGGGGTGAAGTGACAGGTCCCCGCACCCGTCCAATACTCGAAACGCCCGCAAGGGTCGCAGTCGACCACCGTCACCAACCAGCGAAGGAAGAACATATGACACTCGTCGTAACACCCGAGGTGCTGCGCACCACCCAACAGGCCATTGAGGCTGCCCTCCAGCAGGCAACCGCGATCGCCAACGGATACCTCAGCAGCCACGAGGGCCTCGGTGCTGCTGTCTGGGGTGGTCAGGCATCGCTGGCGTCGGTAAACACCGCCGCCCAGGTCAATTCGGATCTGCAGCAGACCATTACTGGCGGCACTCGCCTGGCACATGGACTGAGCCAGGCCGCATCGCTGATGGAGCAGCACGAAGCCGACTCGGCCAACAGCCTCACCACTTTCGCCGCCAACGCCTGATCGCCGAATCTTCTCATCCCAGAAAGGACAACCAATGTCAGATAACATCACGTACAACCACGGCGCAGTCGCCGACTTCGCCTCCGATGTCGGCGCCCGATCAGCCCAGCTGATGGAAATTCACGACGATATCGCTCAGCGCACCAACGCTATCGCCGACTTCTTCCAGGGCTCTGCCGCGACGTCATTCCACGAAGCGCAGATGCAGATGCTGCACGGGTTGCAGGGACTGATCCAGACCATGAACCGACACGGACAGACCATCAGCAGCGTCAACGAGGGCGCCCACAGCACCGACATCCAGATGAGCAACTTGTTCTAAACCGCACGACTGGACAGGCCGGTCGGGCGCACGGCGTGCGCCCTTCCGTCTGTCAGTCCCCAAGGAAGACGATGTTGACGACGACGCTAGATGGACTGTGGGCACTGCAGGTGCTCGCCGGGACCGAAGTGCTGGCGCCCGAACTCGGCCTTCGCCCGCATCTGCCCAGCGCTGAAGAGAGGGCGACGGCGCTGGCACATCCGGTCGCCGAAGAACTGCGGTTCGCCGGTGTGATCGACGCACACGGTGTGGTGGACGGGGCCGTTCTGGAGTGGCTCACCGTGCTGTCTCGACGCGATGCCGCGGTGTTGCTCTACGTGCAGACTCCAAACGGGCGAGACACAGCGGAGCGGATTCTGCTTGCACGGTTCGCGCAGTGGTGGGTCAGCCTCGAACGATGTGGGACACAGGTCCGCCTCAGCGGAGCCGGAACCGCAACCAGCGAGCAGTCCGCAGGCCTGCTGATCAACAGCCAGATCGAGCGGATCTGCGGTCAGATGCCCCCCGCCGCCCTCAGGCCGGTCACCCTTGACTCCGCCGAATTGCTCTCTTCTGTAAAGGATTCAGCCAGCCTGCGCAGCTTCCTCCACGGCCAGACGATCGATAGCGACCAGATTGCCATCCTCACCATGGCGGCTGACGACACCCGCTCCGCGCAAGCTTCGGTCGTCGCCGTCCAGTCCGGTGCAGGTGGTGGACCCACCCGATCGCACATCGAGGCCGGGACGGTAACGATTATTGACACCCCGAAGGGCCGACTGGTGTCCGAACACGTTCGGCACGGGGAGAAGCGCTGGATGATCATCAGTCCCGGATCACCCGTCACCATCGCATCCGCCGTGCTTTCCATGCTGCGCAACCTGCCCGCGCAGGAGCAGTGGCATTCCTACAGAAAGGTTGTCTAGGTGAGCAGTCCCTGGAATGAGCAGGTTCACGCCACGGACCCGCATATCGAACTCCAGCGTGGACCGTCCGGGTCGCTGCACGCCGAGGGCTTCGCCGACTCGGTCTCCGGCACGCTGCGTATTTCCGACCTGGTGGCGCCCCGCAAGATCCCGCCTGGGTCGGGCTGGAGAAAGCTTGTCTACAACGTTTCCGGCAAGACGCTCAATCCCGGTGAATCGCGGGCCGAGCGGCACTATCGGGAACTGCGTGAACGTATCCGCCGGCATATCCGCAAGCAGTACGTGATCGCGTTTGTCTCCGGGAAGGGCGGCGTCGGCAAGACGACGATGACGGCCTGCGTCGGCGGTGTCTTCCGCGAGTGCCGGCCGGAGAATGTGGTCGCGATCGATGCCGCACCCGGTTTCGGGACTTTGGCGGGCCGCATCGACGAGGCGCCCCCCGGCGACTACGCCGCGGTGCTCAACGACACCGACGTCCAAGGCTACGCCGACATTCGAGAACATCTCGGGCAGAACACCATCGGTCTGGATGTCCTGGCTGGGAACCGTTCGTCTGATCAGCCGCGGCCGTT
>NZ_JBILVF010000254.1:0-2821 GCF_044370595.1 Mycobacterium sp. | reverse complement strand
CAGAACCGCAGGAACTGAGCCTTGACGGCTGAGGCTGCTCGGTCGATGGCCGGCCCGGAGGTCATGGTCTGCTGCTGGCCATCGATCGTGGCCGCCGGGGCCATATCCGTGGCTACCCCACCGATTCGGATTGTCGTCACTCCGAGAGTGGACTGCTCGTCGAGATCGCTAGGCAATTCAGTCCGCCCCAGTTCCGGGCCGGCTCGGTAGATTCGTTTGCAGGAAGGGCGAGTTTGTCGTCCGGTTCAGTGACTTGATGAATCCGGTGAGATACGTGAGTCCGACGCCACTACGGGGCTTCCTCGGCTCTGGCCGGCGATCCACTGCCTCGCCTCCCCATCCACACGCTTGCTATCAAAACGTAAGTGACGAATTGATCCATTAGGGTTGGCGAGCACGCGGCGGTCGACTACGACGACTTCTGCTCGACTGCATGCTCCAAATCGGACAGGGAATCCTCGAGGTACACCAGCAGTCGCTGCAGATGCGGCACGCTGCTCCGGCAGCCAACGATGCCGAAGTCGATGCGGTCCGCGGTGTTGGTCAGCGTGATGTTGAGGGCCTGACCGTCGAGGACGATCGACATCGGGTAGTTGCCGACGAGTTCGGCGCCACCCAGTAGAGCCGATCCCGCGATCCGGGCACGTTGGAGATGACGATATTGAACGGTGGCCGCGCGGCCGTCTTCAGCACCGGAATCAGTTCCAGCATCATCGGCATGGAGTTGTAAGCCGACAGCGCCACCTGCTGGACCTCCGGCAATGATTTGAACACCTCCTTGTTGTCGTTCATGGAGGCGTTGACCACTTTCAAACGTTCGGCTGGATCGGACAGGTCGGTGCCGAGATTGGCCAGCAGCGATCCCACCTCGTTACCGCCGCTCGATTCGCCCTCGCGCAGGCTCACCGGAACCATCGCGATCAACGGCTTGTCCGGCAGAGCATTCTGCTCGATCAGGTACGCGCGCAGGGCGCCGCCGCACACGGCCAGCACCACATCGTTGATGGTGACACCGGCCACCTTCTTGATCGCCCGGAAACGCTCGAACGGCCAGGACTGGGCCGCGAACCGACGGGCCCCCCCGATCGGCACGTTGAACATCGTCCTGGGGGCTTCGAACGGTGAGGTCAGTTGCTGCTTGAGGACTCCCTTGGCGATGTTGTAGCTGCCGGGGCCAAGGCCCGCAATGGATTCGGCGCCCTTTTTCAATATGTCGAGAATCGACTTCTTCGGCCCGGGTTCGTGCGGAGCCCAATACGCCCGCGCGTCATGGTCATTCGGGTCGGTGGACAGCGCCCGGCGCAGTGACAGAATCTGACTGACTCCATCCATTAGGGCATGGTGCGTCTTGGCGTAGACCGCGAAGCGGCCGTCGTCGAGTCCTTCGACCAAATGCATCTCCCACAGCGGCCGGTGCCGGTCCAGCAGCGTGGCGTGCAGCCGTGAGGTGAGCTCCAGGAGTTGGCGGGGCTGGCCAGGGTGGGGCAACGCTGAGTGGCGCAGGTGGTATTCGAGGTCCAGGTCGGGGTCTATCGCCCAGGTGAGTTGCGATATCCCGCCCATCACCTCACGGGGATGCTTACGGAAGGTCGGGTCGGCGTCGGTCTTGGTGATCAGTTTGTCGTAAAGCTGACTGACGAATTCCGGGCCGGCTCCAGCCGGCTGCTTGTAAACATGCAGTCCGCCCACGTGCATCGGATGCTCGCGCGACTCGCCCGACAGGAACATGCCGTCGAACGGTGAGATGAGTTCCATGTTCTGCCCCCGGGTGCGTGGTGTCTGACTGGTTAGGCGATTACAGCAAGCCCAGCTCTCGACGGGGCCCGAAATCGAAAAGCACCGCGGGAATTTCGCCCGAACACGACCGGCAGTACAGCGGATCGACTGGCTCGGGGTGGCAGACCGCCGCGCCAACCCACCTTCACCGGTCGCCGACCGTGCTGCCGACGGCCAGCGGGACGCGATCGTTGCGGCTAGGAGATGGTCAGCCCACCGTCGACGACGATGGTCTGACCGGTGACGTATCCACCGGCGGCCGACGCCAGCCAGACGGCGGTCGCGGCCAGTTCAGCCGGGTCGCCCAGCCGCCCCAGAAAGACCCGAGGCAACACGGTTTCGAAGTAGCCCGGCCCGTACCCGTCGGTCATCTCGCTCTTGAAGAAGCCAGGCGCCAGTCCGGTCACCCGAATCCCCTTGCGGGAGCCCCACTGCTGAGCCAGGTCGCGGGTCAAACCCATGATGCCGGCCTTGGAGGCGCTGTACGCGGCCTGCGGAAGGCCGCCGGTGACTATGCCAAGGACGCTGGCGATGTTGACTATCGCACTGCCGGGTTGCATCACCCGCCCGCAGGCCTGCGCCATCCAGTACGAACCGTTGAGGTTGACATCGATGACTTTCCGGAATTCCTCAGGAGTCTCCCGGGTGGCAGGCACTGCGGTAGCCACACCGGCGTTGTTGATCAAGACATCGACGCGGCCGAACTCAGCCATCGCGGCGTCGACGAGCTGTTGGCACTGTTCAGGATCGGCCACATCGGTCCTGTGGGTGTGGGCCCGACGGCCGGCCTGCTCGACCAGGGCGGCTGTCTGGGCCAGTTGTTCCACCCGGCGCGCGCCCAGCACCAGATCGGCGCCGGCCTCGGCGAACGCCTTAGCGAAGGCGACGCCCAGCCCGGAGGAGGCGCCGGTGACGATGACGACCTTGCCGTCCAGACGGAATGAGTCGAGCACTGTCATTTAGGGATCCTCAGCAACTGGGTCTGAATGTTGTTCAATTACAGCAATTCCAACTCTCAGTATGACCAGAATCCGGAAAGCATTGC
>NZ_JBILVF010000253.1:0-2831 GCF_044370595.1 Mycobacterium sp. | reverse complement strand
GTATTCGAGAACATTGGTCGTCTCGACGCCGTTGAAACGAATGCCCACGCCACGAAGAAGCACCTCTTCGCTGTAGAACGGGCTGCCCGGATCGCTGGACAGGTGATTCGGTGGGACGTCATGGGTCTGATCCTCGGACATGCTGGCTTTCGTTGAAGGGTGCGGCTGGGTCCGGCAAAATCTACCCTGATCAGCCAGTTCTGTTGCAAAGAAGGAGAACATCCCCTGAACAGGCAGGTTGCGGGCATGGTCCCGGTCCGGCGGCGTCACAGGAGTTCACACGAGTTCGAATCCGAAGACCAGCCGGCTTCGCGGCATCGACCGCATCCGGTGCCCGCGCCGACAACTCCCGCCTTAACAACGGCGTCGGGGCGAACATTTACACCATTCAGCACCAAGCGGGGTGCACCGACTTGCGAGGTGCCTTCCCGCTGGACGATCAGATCGTAGACAGATCCGGTTACTCGTTGCAGGAGAGCCACTTTCGCGTTAGCAACACTCAGCTATGTGGGAATTCCGCGGAGAGTCCGGGCTGGAGGGAAGCGGGCCTTGCCCGAAAATGCCCTGCGCCTCAGCGCTTTTTGGGATGCAAGACCGTCTCGGTCGAAGAGGAATGATCCTCTTTGGCCTTTTTCGCGGCGCGTTTCTCCTTCAGGGACTTACCGGACTTTTTCGCCATCGCTTGGCGGGGAGACTTGTCAGCCACTGCTGGCCCCTCTTCATTAAGGGGGCCTGAACGGTCCCGATCTTCTGACCCTACGTGCATAACGGTCATCTGCACATACCACTGTCCTGGTCAGGGTGGTCGTCGCCAGCCTTCGCAGGCGGCGATAGGTTGGCGGCATGGCCCGCCACAGCGACTACACCGTCGGCGACTACCTGCTCGACCGGCTCGCCGAACTCGGCGTCACCCACCTGTTCGGCCTGCCGGGTGACTTCAACCTCGAATTCCTCGACCACGTGCTGGCTCACCGCTCGATCCGTTGGGTCGGCGGCGCCAACGAGCTCAACGCCGGTTACGCCGCCGACGGCTACGGCCGGCTGCACGGGATCGCCGCGCTGCTGACGACGTTCGGTGTCGGCGAACTGTCCGCGGCCAACGCCGTCGCCGGCAGCTACGCCGAGCACGTCCCGGTGGTCCACATCGTCGGTGCCCCCTCCAAGGACGCCCAGGCCGCCCGCCGGGTGGTCCACCACTCACTCGGCGACGGGGACTTTCAGCATTTCCTTCGGATGGCCCGCGAAATCACCTGCGCTCAAGCCGATCTCGAACCGGCCACGGCCACTCGGGAGATCGACCGAGTGCTCTCCGAGGTGCGGGAGCGCAAGCGGCCGGGATACCTGCTGCTGGCCACCGACGTCGCCCGTTTCGCCGTCGAGCCTCCCGCTGCGCCGCTGCCCAGGTATTCCGGGGGCACCAGTCCCCGGGCGCTGGCGCTCTTCACCGAGGCGGCGCGCGCGCTCATCGCCGAGCATCAGGTGACGGTCCTTGCCGATCTGCTGGTGCACCGGCTCAACGCCGTCGCGCACCTTGAGGAGCTGCTGAGCGCTGACACCGTCCCCTACGCCACGCTGATGTGGGGCAAGAGCCTGCTCGACGAGAGTTCGCCGAACTTCCTCGGCATCTACGCCGGCGCGGAAAGCAGCGATTCGGTGCGCCGCGCCGTCGAGGAGGCACCCGTATTGGTCACCGCCGGCGTCAAGTTCACCGACCTGGTCAGCGGGTTCTTCAGCCAGCGGATCGACCCGTCCCGGACCATCGACATCGGTGCGGTGCAGTCCACGGTGGCCGGGCAGATGTTCGCCCCGATCGACATCAGCGCCACACTGTCGGCGCTGGCCGCCATCCTGCGTGAGCGGGGCATCACCTCCCCGGCGATGGCCGCTCCCGGTGACGCAGCACTTGGGCCGCTGCCGCCGCCGGATGCCGAACTGAGCCAAACCTATTTGTGGGACAGGCTTTCTCAAGCGTTGACACCAGGCAACATCGTCGTCGCCGACCAGGGCACCTGCTTTTACGGCATGGCCGATCACCGGCTGCCCAACGGCGTCACCTTCATCGGCCAACCGCTGTGGGGCTCGATCGGCTACACCCTGCCCGCCGCGCTCGGCGCCGCGCTGGCCGCTCCGGGCCGGCGCGTGGTGCTGCTCATCGGCGATGGCGCCGCGCAGCTCACCGTGCAGGAGATCGGGGTGATGGCCCGGGAAGGCATTGCGCCGGTGATCGTCGTTGTCAACAACGGCGGCTACACGGTCGAGCGGGCCATTCACGGGCCCGACGCCTACTACAACGACATCGTCAGCTGGCGCTGGACGGAGTTGCCCCGCGCACTGGGCGTCCCCGACGCGCTCACCTACATCGTGCGCACCTGCGGCGAGCTTGACCGTGCACTGGCCGACGCGGCCGCCCACCGCGATCAGATGGTCTTGGTGGAAGCTGTTCTCCGCCCCGACGACGTGCCGCCGCTGTTAGCGGACCTGGCCCGGGCCGCGGCTGCGGCCAACAGCAGGTCGGGGTAGAGCACGGTCGTCAGAAGCCCTGTGAAAAAGGCAAGTCCGTGACGGGCGCCGGCCGCATAGAGGTTCAGATCTGCTCCGGGCGACCGGTGCTGGGAGTTCCGCCGTTGAGACCAGCACTGCCGGTTCGATGATGGCGCACAACCGGACTCACAGGCAGTCCGAGGCGCCGTCGACGACGAAGACCGCCCCGCTGGTGTAGGCGCTGTTCTCGGTGCACAGAAAGGCCACCGTGGCCGCCACCTCGTCAGGGGTACCCATCCGGCGCAGCGGGATGTGCGCCAGCTCCCCGTCGAGCAGTGGCCGGTAGGAGT
>NZ_JBILVF010000252.1:0-2836 GCF_044370595.1 Mycobacterium sp. | reverse complement strand
CAGTATCCGATTGACGTTGAAGTCGACCTCAATGGCGGCATTCCACACCGCCACCGCCAGAACAAGTGCCAGTGGCACGGCAACCATCACTGCTGTTCGGATATCGCGGCGCGACACCTTGCGCGCGGCGCGACGCACGACCGATCCGATCATCTGATGATTCGTCAGGACGATGACCAGGCCCGCGCTCAGGAACGTCAGGGGGGTCATCCACACCCCGGCCAACAGGAGGAGAACAGAGGTCAGACACACACCGGCGAGCGCGATTGCCGCAGTGAGGGCAGCCCCCCAGGCTCGGCGGCACCGAGTCCAGCTCTGCCGAATCCTGGACCCGAGGCTACTGCGCATCACGACAGCCAGCAGCAGGCCGATCGCCAACCCGACGGCGAGTTGGGTTGACGGGCGAACGTGCGGCGTGGGTTCGAACCAGCCGCTGCGTAACTCCGGAATTCCTAGTTCCTGTAGGTCGTAGATCGACACCGGTCCATGACGGTAGATCAGCGTGATTCCGGGCACCCGGTCGAACTTGTTGAGCCCTCTGGCGGTCAGTTGCTGGCCCTCGCCGGTCTCCCCGCTGAAGAAGTACGCGCCGTAGTGCGGCAATTCGTCGGCCAGCCTGCTGTCCACGTAGAGGAATCGAAGCTGCATCACGGCGGCCTCATCGGTCTGTTCGAGCCCCCAAGTCTTGGCGACGAACAGGGCGGGCACGTCGATCCCGTCGGGCCCCTTCAACACCGGCCAGACACCGGCCTGCGACGCGAACAGAGCGGAGCTGACCCCGTCGGCTCCGATCCGGCTGCCGGCCGGCAACTCGTTGCGCGCCCACTTCACTGCAGCCAGCGTTTCGGAATCCATCGACCGGGCGTCGGCTGCCACCAGGTAACTCCCCGGGAGCCGCTGCCAACTCGGGCCACTGCCCAGCACGTAGCCGCCCAGAAACGCCAATGCGGCCAGCCCGACGGCCGCCCCACGCACGATCCCGATACGCCGACGCTCGCGCCTAGTGAAGGGCGGCTGGTCCTCACGCCACCACAACCTGACGGCGTAGCTGGCGACAACGTAGCTCAGGGGGAAGAACAAGAAGCTGCTCGAGCGATCGAACAGCTCGCCGCCTTTGGGCAGCACCCGCGCGGCGAGCAGAACCGGGATGCTCCCCGAAATGAGCACTGCGATCAAGTGCAGTCCCCCGCGAAAGTGTTCGCCCTTGCGCCACCACCGGTAAGAGAGCAGCAGCAGTACCGCGACGATGAGGCTCAGAATCGCCGCGTAGTAGATCAGCAGGTACTGGTCCAGCGAGCGGGCCGCCGTGCCGGCCGAGTCTTTGAACAGCTCCCGGCGTTCGCCACCGCGGAACTGTGCGGCCACGTCGTCGATGATGGGCTTGAAGTAGTTGGTCAACAACCTGCGCTGCACGAAAGCCCAGACGATCGTCGACGCGACGGCCGCACAGGCTCCGTAGGCGACCCAAAGCCGCACCGCTCGCCGCTCGGGAAGTGTCCACACGATCAGGAACATGGCCGTAAGCAAGCTCGTCACATGGTGGGTCACCGCCACCGCGAACAAGCACACCGTGGCACCGCCGAGCAGCGGCAGAGGGTTGTCGCTGAGGCGAGCCCGGGCTACCAGGCTCACCACCGCCAGAGCTAGCGGTATCGCCATCGTCTGGTAGGCGTACTGGGAGTTGAAGAACACGAATTGCGGCGAGATCGCGTAGACGGCAACCGCGATACCGCCGGCGCGGGAACTTCCGGTCAACTGCTCGACGGTGTCGCAGAGGACGGTCACCAGGACCAGACGGGACACGATGATGACGACGTAGGCCGCCGCCATGGTCGGGATCCCGAGCTGATGTACCAGAGTCGTCGTGGCTTCGAGGCCGGGATAGCGGGGACTAACCTCCAGCAGCGGGTTCGCCTGGAACAGCCCGTGTGACGAGATGATGTCACCAAGAGTCCGCATGTGTAGTTGCTCATCGAAGCCGGTGAACAGCAGCGGATTGGACGCCCGCCACATAAGGACAGGGAAGACCCCCAAACACACCACTGCGGCGTTGCGTGATCTCCGGCTCAGACTCAGCGCGGTCAGCACCCACAGGGCGCTGGTGTACATGAGGGCGAGGCTGAGATTGGACAGCAGTTCAGCCTGGGGCCGGTGTTCCTGCCTGGCCAGGACGACGGCCGCAACCTGTCCGGCCAGCGCACAGACCTGCCAGAACAACAACCCGACAATTTGCCGGCGCTCTATCGAACTGTTGGGGAACCAGAAGCGCCCACCGCCCCGGTGGACCTGAAGGAACTCCCCCCCTGAGACTTTCCCGACCACCAGCTTCGACTCCCCCTAGCTGCCTGATCGCATAACCGGAAAGCCTACGTGAATCGGGGCCTGGCTGACCACTCTGGAACCGTTCCGGGCGTTCGCCGCCACGGCGGTAGGCTCGGTCTCACGGCGAGGCACAAGTCGTCAGGGGGCGGCCTCAGCGCGTGGGGGGCTGCAGAAAGCAGGGAGGCCTTACATGGAAGCGACTTCCACGAGCATCGATAACTCCAACGCCGACACCTACAGCTTGGACAGATTCGTCGAGGACTACGACGCCTACCAGGGCTGGAATGACAAGGGCGAGATGCGGGTGTTGATGTCGATCGCACCCGAGGTGCGCGGCAAGGCAGTTCTCGATGTCGGGGTGGGGACGGGCCGAACGACCTCATTGTTGCGACTGCTCACTGATGATTACGTCGGAATCGACTACGTGCCCATCATGGTTGAGCAGGCAAGGGCAGCGTTTCCGGGCAACGACCTACGCGTCGGCGATGTGCTTGACCTGAAAGAATTCGACGAA
>NZ_JBILVF010000250.1:0-2891 GCF_044370595.1 Mycobacterium sp. | reverse complement strand
GGCGCGACCGAAGAAGAGACCGCCCTTGCCGCCGGGGCCTGCCGCGCCGCCGAGGACTGTGACCGAGCAGGTTGGTTTCTGGACGCAGGCGACAACGCCCGACCCGCCGGCGCCGCCGGGTCCGCCACGCCCGAAGAGGAACCCGCCATTGCCGCCGCGGCCGCCCGGGGCATAGTCCCAGGAGTTTCCGCCCCGGCCGCCGTTGCCGTAGAGCAGGCCGCCGTTGCCGCCATTGCCGCCGCGCGAACCCGGCAGGAACGGGAACGATTCGCCGTAGGAGCCGCCGTCGCCGCCGTTGCCGAACATGCCGGCCGACCCGCCATTGCCGCCGCTGCCCCCGAGGTACTTGAGCCCGCCGCCACCAGCGCCGCCGTTGCCGACGAAGAAGCCGGCCTGTCCGCCATTGCCGCCGTTGAAGCCGCCGCCGCCGTTGCCCAACAGCAAGCCGGCGCGGCCCCCGTCGCAGCGGGTCGTCGCGGCGCAGGTGTTCGCGGTGAAGGTGAAACCGTTGCCGATCAACAACCCCGCGTTGGGACGTGACGGGGTGCCGTCGGAGATGAAGAACGAAACAACCGGGCCCGGTTGGGCTTTGGCGATAGCAGCCGCCGCGGGGGTCGATGCTGCCGCGGTGAACGGGGCGGCCGACGCGGGCGTGACCGGTGCCGGATCGGAGTCCTTCGGTGCTGTTCGGGTCGGCTTCGGGCGGGGGATCGTCGCTGCGGTACGCGGCAGTTCGATCGTTACCACCCTGCCCGTAGCGGTGCCGCGAGCCTTAGCCTCCGGTGCGGCCGCAGCAAGGGAGCGACCTCTCGCCGCCGGGCGAGGGGAGTCCGCGCTGCTGTCGGCGGCACTCGACGTCTGCGCGTTGCCCGTGCGGGTTCCGTGGCGTGCACCACCGGAATCTCCGTTGTCGGCGTGGGCCGCCGCAGCGCCGGCGAGTGCCGCTGCACTCATCGCAACGCCGATCACTCCGGCGCCGAGCCAAGCGGATGCCAGTATCTCGCGGCTGTCTCGACGGGCCCGCCGGGAGCCGGGGGACGGGGCGGCCTCAGCCATGAAAGTTTCCATTCGCAGTTGTCCCGCCCAGCAGGTTCGCGGCGTGCAGTGCGGCGATGATCGCGTCCACCGACTCGGCGGTGCTCTGCTGATCGGTCCGGATACGAACGTCGTACTCCAGGCCATGCCCATGGCACAGTTCGCTGCTGCGTCGCGCCAGCCCGGCGGGTCGGCCTTCAACACGGCCGTCGGCGCGGGAGGATTCGCGCCGCTGCAACTCCCCCACCGAGCAGAACACTCCCACCAGCAGGGTCCGGGCCCCGGCGTCGCGCATCACCCCGAGAACCTCCTGGCTCCACGCAGCGTCCTGGAGGAAGTGATCGATGATGAGGTTGGTGCCCAGCCGAAGGTGCTCGCCCCAGCCGCGGTGAATGCCGGTCAGCAGGCCCCGGGTGTGCGGACTCATGACCAGCCGGACCCGGGGGGCGGGGTCCTGCTCGCCGGCCTGGCCCTCGTCGAGGTACTCCCAGGCGGCGCGGCCGTCGTGCGGTTCGCGGGAGACAAGACGCCCGAGGTCGCCGCCGTTCAAGGCGACGAAACTGATCGGAAAGAGCGTGTCGGGGATCAGGGCGACGATGTCGTCGAAGGCCACCCGGGCGAAGAGCGCCGTCGGATCGCCGTCGGCCAGGACGGACAAACGCTCCTGCAGCGCCCGGCACAGCGTCGACTTACCCGAGGAACTAGGCCCATTGACCAGAATCGCCACCGGGGCGGACTCCGGACTCACCGGATGCACTCGATGAACGCCACCGGCGGGACATCCAGGAACGTTGACCAGTAGTCGGAGTCGTAGTCCTTCAGTGCTTCCGGAGACAGCGCCGGGGAGTGCCAGCGCACCTCGGAAAAGCCGGCCCGCTCAATGGCCTCCTCGTGAGCGGCCACGTCGAGGTGGTAATTCTCGATCGAGAAAGGGCCGTCCTCGAGATGGAAGGTCCACTGGATCGGGGTGCCCTCCTGCCACTGCCCGACGGCGGTGGTCTCGAATCCGTATGTGCGGTACGACGGGGCGGTGGTGAGGTCCAGGGCCGGGTTGGTGTTGACCGTGACGAACCGTCCCCCGGGCTTGAGTGAGCGGGCGATCCCGTCGCACATTGCCTGCAGTTCCTCCCGGGTCCGGGCGTAGTTGAGCAGGTAGGCGGCGACGGTCAGGTCGACGGGGTCCTCTCCGGACAACTCCCGGGCATCGGCCACCGCGTAGGTGACGCCCAGGGGTTGGCGCGCCTCCTGGGCTTGCGCCAGGGCGATCATGCCGTCGGACAGGTCCAGTCCGTGCACCCGCGCCGCGCCGCGATGCCGGATCAACCGGGTGTAGAACCCCTCGCCGCAGGCCAGGTCCAGGGCGCTGAGTCCGGTGGGATCGCCGATGAGGTCCATCAGCGTGAAGCACTCGATGAACGTTCGCCACGGCTGCTGCTTGGATCGCTGATACTGCTCGGCGATCGGGTTGTAATCGGTTGTCACGACGACCTCTCTCCGAATCGGCTGCGGCGCATACCTATTCGGTACAGCACCGCCGCCACGAAGAATCCGGTGAACCACGCATACGGATAGATGGCGTCCCACCAGTCCGGGCCACCGCCCAGGACCTTCACGCTACGCAGAAAACCGGGCACATTGGGCGCGACGCCGATCACCAAGGCCGCCATCGCGATCGGGTTCACCCCGGCGTAGCGACCATTGACGCGGTACAGGTCGGGTACGTCGAGTTCCCTGCGCCGGATGAGCCAGTAGTCGACCACCATGATGCCGGCGATGGGACCCAGCAGGGCGCTGTAGCCCACCAGCCAGTTGAAGATGTAGGTGTCGGCGCTGGAGAGCAGTTGCCACGGCATGCT
>NZ_JBILVF010000249.1:0-2897 GCF_044370595.1 Mycobacterium sp. | reverse complement strand
ACTGAATCCCGATACCTGTGACAAATATCAGTGTTTTGCTGCGAAGTCTCTCGGTGGTGGCGGAGGACCCCGCCCCGGCCGTCGAGGACATCGCCGAGATGCCCCCACGCCGAGGGCGGGACGGCTACTCACTGATGGAAACGCCCGGGCCCGCCCCCTTCCAGGGCCCGGGCGTTTCCGTTGCGCAGTGCGGGTGGCTGCCGTCGGGTCCCCGGAACAGGCGGAAACTTCCGGATTACCGGATTTACTCGAATTAAGCAAAGGATTCACGGGCAAAGCATCTATCTTCTTCCCAGCCAGATCGGCATGACAGGGAAGGTCAACGATGCCTCAAACAGCCCACCCGCACACGCGGACCTCATCCACTAACGTAACCGCGCGCACGTACCTCACCGCGGGGATCGCCGCCCTCGGGGTGGGGGCCTTGGCGCTGGCGCCGGTCCAGCCGATTCCCAACCAGATCGCACTCGCACCGGAACGCGTCATCAGCACCCTCGCGGTGGAACTGGCCGCCTCCACGATCGACCCGATCACCCCGTGGGTCCAGACCTTCGAGACGGCGGCGGCCAACATCGAGACGCTGGTTCAGTTCTACCTGCAGAAGCCGTTCCCGCTGCTGCAGGCCGTCGTGGCCAACCTGGGCACCTATGCCGCTGAGCTGGAGAACGGTCAAGGTGACCTCATCCCCGAGCAGATCTGGGGCAACATCCAGACCTTCTTCCAGGCGCCGTGGGATCCGGGAACCCAACTCCCCCTGGCAGCACCACCCGCCGTACCCGACCCGGTGCCACTTCCCGTCGGCGAGTACGCCTCCGATACCGGATCAAACTCTCCAAAGGCCCTCGCCCAGAGTTTGCTTGTTTTTGAGTTCCTTCCCGAGGCCGAAACGGATCCGGCCTGCTATAACGACGGCAACTGCGCCTACGTGCAAGCGGCCCCGATCCTGAATTTCCTCAACACCCATTACAGCGGCCAGCTAGTAGGACTCCTTGGACCGTTGTTGGCGCCCTTGGCCGTCTTGACCCGCAGCTTCACAGCGGTTGGTGAGTTCTTCGAAGCCGGCGACGTCATTGGCGCGATCAACGAACTTATAAACATCCCGGCCAATGTCACCAACGGAGTGCTCAACGGCGCGGGCTTTCTTGACCTGACCGCGATCGTCACCAGCATCCTGCCGCTGCCCGTCGAATACATCGGCATCAATCTCGGCGGCCTGCTCACCTCTACTCCCTCTAATGGGTCACTGACCGATCCCGACGACCCGCCCACGCAGTACTCCGGTGGCGTGGGGTTCGACGGCGTCGCTGCCGGGGTCCCATCGCCGTTGGGCGTGGCGAAATTTGATGGTGTCCCCGTGGGTTGGGCGGGATCGGTCGTCGGCCTGGGTCAGTTCCTCGGCGAGCAACTGGTGGTGACCCCGCCGGCACCGCCGCCGGTCGCGGCTGAACCGGCGGCCGCCAAGCTGGCTGCGCCGGTAGATATCCCGGCCCCGGCCGTGACGGAGGCGTCGGTCGAGGAGTCGTCACCCGCCGTCGCCGAGGTGGTGGCGGAGGACCCCGCACCGGCCGTCGAGGACATCGCTGAGATCGTGGCTGCGGTTGGGGCAGTCGAGGCTTCCGAGTCGGAGCCAGCCGAGGCAGCCACCCCTGCGGCCGAGGATTCCGGTCCCGGGGCGGCGGACAGTGACAAGTCCGCCGACGACACCGAGCGGTCCGGCGGCAGCGACCGGCGGGGCGCCAGCTAGTCGCCAGCGTTAACGGCGAACGCCCGGGTCCTCCCCCATCCAGGGACCCGGGCGTTTTCCGTTGCGCAACAGGTTTTTACCCGGGAACATGCCCCTGATCGGGTGCGGCCCCAAATCGGAACCGCCGGGCGCTGATCTCGGTCGGCGTGACGCGGACGTAGCGCAGTTTCTCCGTTGGCACCCATGGCATGAGCCCGGCCTGATCAGCCTCACGGATGTCCTCGGCGCTGCTGAGCATCTTTGCGGTGCCGCGGATGATCACGCTCCAACCTTCGGCGACGGTGTGGTCGTCGGCTTCGAACAGCACCCTGTCGTTCATCACGGTGGTGAACAGCTTGGTGCCCTCGGCGGTGCGGAACAGCACACTGCCTTTCTGGGCCACGAAGTTCACCGGGAAGATCTCCAACTGGCCACCGAAGTAGGTCACCAGCCGGCCCAGCGCCACACTGGACAGCAGGTTCCACGCCTCATGGTCATCCAGGACGGTTATCGGGTCATTCGCCATGGGGCACATGGTGTCCGGGCGGCGGCCGCAGCGCAAGGGCACAAGGCCCTCAACCGCCGCCCAGGTCGGCCAATTCGGCGCGCATATTTGCCCGGGCAGCGTCCTCCCATTGCCGGTGGCCGTGGTCGGTCCGGAACAGGGCTGGGCTTTCCAGCAGGGCGACCAGGACCTGCACGCGGCCCTTACGGAACACCTCGTCGGGGATGTGGGTGTACTCGGCGCGGATGTCCGCGGTGTTGCGGCGGTACTGCTCGCCGGGAACCGCGAGCGCGGACAGGTCGGCGTCGGAAAGCGTCTCGCCGTTGCGGTCGCCGGGAGCCGGGTCGTGGGTGACGGTCATCCGGACCAGCCTGGCGACTTCACTGACCATCGCCGGGGAAACGCCGAGTTCGGTCAGGTCGCCTTCGGCGAACTGGGCGCTGCGTTCCTCGTCGTCGGGCAGACCGGCGTACACCGCGTCGTGGTACCAGGCAGCGAGCCGGACCGCGTCGGGATCGTCGGCGTAGGCGGCGAGTTCGTCGACCCTGCTGAGGACGTCGCGCAGGTGCGCCATGCAGTGGTAGGTGCGGCGCGGGTCGGCCCACGCGTGCAGCAACCGCTGCCCGGCCCCGGTCGCGCCGGGGTCGGCGGTGTGGCGGGCGATGAGTT
>NZ_JBILVF010000119.1:0-10907 GCF_044370595.1 Mycobacterium sp. | reverse complement strand
AACCAACGGGCTGACGACCGTGACAACCGTGACACCCACTACCACCGCCGCACCCACCTCGAGCACCACCCCCAGCACAGCAACCACGACCACCACCACGACAACCCCCACAACAACAACAACAACCACGCCCACAACCACGACCACGACCACCACCACGACTCCACCGACCACCACGACCACGACCACGACCACGACCCCGCCGCCAACCACAACCAATCCGCCCACCACGACTGCCCCGCCGACGACGACCCTGGAGCCACCGCCGACGACCGAACCGGTGCCGACGCGACCCACCCCGGCGGAGGAGATCGTTCCGACGCGTCCCGCGCCGGTGGAAGAACCGGCAGCGACGCAGGAGTAGTCGGTGCCATGGCTGGGGTGACACCACCGCGCGCAGCGGACAATGCGGTGCGCGACATCATCGCCGCCCGCACCGGGGAACCGGTGAAAATTCTGCTCGTGGGAGGCGTCGGGAGCGGTAAAAGCTCTGCGCTGGAGGCGGTTCGGCGATCTCTACGCCACACCGGCCAGCGGGTGCTGAGCCGGCCGCCACAGCCGACTGACGATGCCGCCGTCGTGGTCGACGACGCTCACCTGCTTGCCGACGCCGACCTGAAGGCCCTGACCGAGTGGAGCGATCACCCCGCCCGAACCGTCGTGGTGGCCACCGAAACACGCGACCACCGGAGCGCCCTGCGGGGCCTCGAAGCGGCGTTGGAACGTGAGCACCCGCGAATAACCCTGCCGCCGTTGACCAGTGGGGAGATCTCCCAGCTCCTCGCCGATCCGTCCGGCCATCCGTTGCCGCCGGATCTGCTGAGCGCCACCACGGCCGGCACAGCCGGGATTCCTTTGCTGGTCAACGCCGTGGCTGCGGCACCTCGCCCGCCGACCGCATCTGCGATCGTCCAGACGGTGGAATTCGCCCTCATCGAACGACTGCGCCGCCTTGACCCGGCCGAACTCGACGCGCTGCTGATCTGCTCGCTCAGCACGGATCTGGCTGCCGGAGACCTCGCCGTGGTGCTGCGGTCACCGCCCGACAACGCCGTCGATCTCATTGACGCGGTCCGCGGCACCGGTCTGATACGGCCATCACATCCAGCGGAGTTCCGCCGTTCCGTGCACCGGGCGGCTTCCCATCTCGTCGGCGCCACCCGACATCACGAAGTGGAAACCGCACTGCTGCGCCACCAGATCGCATCATCGACGCTGTCTGGTCACCTTGCGATCGAACTGGCAGAACATGGTCTGCGAGACCCGGACCTGGCCCAGTGGCTGGCCGGCCGGGCGGCGAGCTTCCAGGGCGACGCGTGCGCGACCGCGCGCATCCACCGCGCCGCGGTGGACGCCGGCGCGGCGCAAATGCGGGCCGGCCTGGCCGAGGCGTTGGCACTCGCCGGAGATGTGGCCGGGGCAGCCGCGCTGGCCGATCAGTTACTGGATTCGACCCGCGCCGACGAGCGCGCCGACGGGGTGCGAATCGCAGCGAGTGCCGCCACTCACGACGGCAATTACGCCCACGCCGACGAACTGTTCAGGTGGCTGGGCGTCTATCCCGACAACACCGTCGCCGCGGCTGCCGCGCTGGTGTACACCGCAACCGGTGATCTCCCCGAGGCCAGAGCGGCACTGGCAGCCGGTCACGCCGGTCCGCCGATCGCCGCTGCGCGGGCGGCCCGCAGCCTGGCCGAGGGCATCGTGGGGACCGTCGACGGTTCCTACCCCGCTGCGGCGATCCGATTGGGACAGGCGCTGACCGGCGAGCACACCTGCCCGGTGGTGATGCCCGACAGCGCCGCAGCGCTGGTGACGCTCGCCGCGGTGAACAGCGGCGACTCGGTACGCGCGCGCCGTGTGATCGGGCGGGCGGTACGGGAGGTCCGGGAACCGTTGTTCACCGCCCGGCATCGGCTCTTGCAGGGCTGGGTGCGGATGCAGGACGGGCAACTGGCCAGCGCGACTGCTGACGCCGACGCGGTACCGGGCCCGTGCGGCGGTAGGGACGAGTTGTGGGAGGCGGCACTGCGCACCGCCATCGCCCGCCGCTGCGGCGACGCCGGGGCGGTGCAGGCACATTGGTCAGCCGGCATGGACACCCTGGCCGGGTACTCAATCGACCTGTACTGCCTGCTGCCGCTGGGCGAGTTGTGGATCGCCGCCGCCCGACTGCGCCAGCAGGGGCGCATGGTCAGTGCGCTGGAGCAGGCCTTCGCACTGCTCACGTCCCTCGGTAACCCACCGGCGTGGGCGCCGATGCTGCACTGGGCCGGCATCCACGCCGGCATCCTGGCGGGCGACCCGGCGGCGGTGGCACCGCACGGACAGGCGCTGACCGCGATAGCCGAACACAGTGCATTCGCCGCGGCGCTGGCCGCCTCGGGCCGGACGTGGCTACGGGTACTGGCTAATCAGGTAGACCCCCAGGAGGTGGTCGCCGCGGCGCGCGGGCTCTCCGGATTCGGACTGACCTCCGACGCAACGAGGCTGGCCGGGCAGGCTGCCCTGCAGGCCCAGGACGCCCGGGTCTCCGGACTGATGCTGCAGGCGGCCCGGGATCTCAAACTCAGCGTCGGCACCGAGACCAACGGCGCTACCGATCCCGCCGACGTCGCCGCCGACCGGCGGCCCCGGACGGTGTCGACAGCACTGTCGGAACGGGAGCGGGAGGTGGCCGAGTTACTCCTGCTGGGCATGCCCTATCGCGATATCGGCGCGCAACTGTTCATTTCGGCCAAGACCGTCGAGCACCACGTCGCCCGCATCCGGCGCCGACTCGGCGCCGAATCCCGCTCCGAGATGCTGTCGATGCTGCGCGCCCTGATGGCCACCGATGAAAGCCCGGCATCGCCGAATCGGAGGTCATAATCTGACCTCCCTCGCGCGACGACGGCCCGAGGTGCCACTATATGACCGTCACCGCGGATAAGTTACCCGCTGGTAACAACGGCTAAGTTACCGACCGGTAACCAACAAACTGGAGAGGGACGTCGTGGAAACGCAGACTCTCATCCGGCTCGTCATCGGCCTGGCCATGACAGCCATCGTCGGACTGCTCGCGCTCAAGCGGGTCCGGTATCTGACCCAACTCATCAGCTCCGGCCAGCCCACCGCCGATGAACGCGGCCGCAAGAACCACCTCGGCGAGCGGATCGGCAACCAGGTTCGCGAGGTTTTCGGCCAGACCCGGCTGCTGAAATGGTCGATCCCCGGCATCGCGCACTTCTTCACGATGTGGGGTTTCTTCGTGCTGGCCACGGTGTACCTCGAGGCCTACGGGGTGCTGTTCGACCCCAAGTTCCACATCCCACTGGTCGGTAAGTGGGGAATCCTCGGCTTCCTGCAGGACTTCTTCGCCGTCGCCGTGCTGTTGGGCATCATCGTCTTCGCGGTCATCCGCCTGCGCTCTGAGCCCAAGGAGTACGGCCGCGCTTCACGGTTCTACGGCTCGCACACCGGCGGGGCGTGGCTGATCCTGTTCATGATCTTCAACGTCATCTGGACCTACGCACTGTTCCGTGGCGCCGCGGTCGCCGCCGGCAACCTGCCCTACGGCAAGGCCGCGTTCTTCTCCCACGGGATCGGCGCGTTGCTCAAGCCGTTGGGGGTCCACACCAACGAGATCATCGAGACCGTCGCACTGCTGCTGCACATCGGCGTCATGCTGGTCTTCCTGCTGATCGTGCTGCACTCCAAGCACCTGCACATCGGTCTGGCTCCGCTCAACGTCACCTTCAAGCGGTTGCCCAACGCCCTGGGCCCGCTGCTGCCGATGGAGTCCAAGGGCGAATACATCAACTTCGAGGACCCCGCCGAGGATGCGGTGTTCGGCCGCGGCAAGATCGAGGACTTCACCTGGAAGGGCTACCTGGATCTGACGACCTGCACCGAGTGCGGCCGCTGCCAGTCGCAGTGTCCAGCGTGGAACACCGGAAAACCGTTGTCCCCCAAGATCCTCATCATGGACCTGCGCGACCATCTGTTCGCCAAGGCGCCCTACATTCTGGGAACCAAGAACGATGCCGCGAACACCGAGGGTGGGCTGGAGATCGGCGCTGACAACCCGCACCATGTCCCGGAGTCCGGCTTCGAGCGGGTGCCGGCCGAATCACCGTTGCAGGCCACCCGTCCGCTGGTGGGCGACGCCGCCGCCCTGGGCGTGATCGACCCCGACGTGCTGTGGTCCTGCACCACCTGCGGCGCGTGCGTCGAGCAGTGCCCGGTGGACATCGAGCACATCGACCACATCGTCGATATGCGCCGCTACCAGGTCATGATGGAGTCGGAGTTCCCCGGCGAACTCGGCGGTCTCTACAAGAACCTGGAGACCAAAGGCAATCCGTGGGGGCAGAACGCCAAGGAACGGCTCACCTGGATCGACGAGGTCGACTTCGACGTTCCGGTCTACGGCAAGGACGTCGACTCGTTCGCCGGCTTCGAGTACCTGTTCTGGGTCGGTTGCGCCGGAGCCCTGGACGACCGGGCCAAGAAGACCACCAAGGCGGTCGCCGAACTGCTGGCCGCCGCCGGGGTGAAGTTCCTGGTCCTCGGCGACGGGGAGACCTGCACCGGCGACTCGGCGCGGCGTTCCGGCAACGAGTTCCTGTTCCAGCAGTTGGCATCTCAGAACGTCGAGACCCTCAACGACCTGTTCGAGGGCGTCGAGCGAGTGGACCGCAAAATCATCTCCACCTGCCCACACTGCTTCAACACCCTGGGTCGGGAGTACCCCCAGGTCGGCGGGAGCTACACCGTGCTGCACCACACCCAGCTGCTCAACCGGCTGGTGCGCGACAAGAAGCTGGTGCCGGTCTCCTCGACCAACGGCTCCGCCGGGACGCTCACCTACCACGATCCGTGCTACCTGGGCCGGCACAACAAGGTCTATGAGGCGCCCCGGGAGCTGATCGGCGCTGCCGGTGCGCAGCTCACCGAGATGCCGCGGCACGCCGAGCGTGGTTTCTGCTGCGGCGCCGGTGGTGCCCGGATGTGGATGGAAGAGCACCTGGGCACGCGGGTCAACCACAACCGCGTCGACGAGGCACTGACCTTGGACGCGACGACGATCGCGACCGGCTGCCCGTTCTGCCGGGTGATGCTGTCCGACGGCGTCGGTGACCGCGGCAAGGCCGAGCAGGTCGAGGTGGTCGACGTGGCCCAACTGCTGCTGGGGTCGCTGGACCGCGGCGCCATCACGCTGCCGAAGAAGGGTGCCGCGGCCGAACTCTTCGCCGCGACCGCCCCGGCGATCAAGCCGGCCGCACCCAAGTCGGCACCCAAGTCGGCCCCCGCTCCGGAACCGGTCGCCGCGGCGGCGGCTCCGGCGGCTGCTCCGGCGGCTGCGCCCGCTACTCCTGCGGCTCCCGCGAAGGGTCTGGGTATGGCTGCCGGGTCCAAGCGTCCCGGCTCCAAGAAGGCCGCACCCGCGACCGCGCAGACGGCACCGGCAGCTTCGGCTGCACCGGCGGCACCGGTCGAAATCCCCTCCGCCGCAACGGCTCCCGCGGCTCCCGCCGTTGAGGCTGCACCGGTCAAGGGCCTGGGTATCGCCGCGGGCGCCAAGCGCCCTGGTGCCAAGAAGGCCGCCGCGGCACCGGCTGCAGAGCCGACACCGGCTGCGCAGCCTGCTGCGGAGTCGGCACCGGCACCGGAGCCGACGCCGTCAGCCGAGCCGACGGCCGCACACAGCGCGGACGATGCGCCGGTGAAGGGTCTGGGCATCGCGAAGGGCGTCCGCCCGCCGGGCAAGCGCACCTGATTTCTCGCCGAAACCAACGTCGTTTGGCAGCGAAAGTGCGAGTAGGAACCGCCAGAACGTCGACCTCGGCGCGGTGGTGCGTGGGTGTGTCGCCGGCTCCGCCTTGTCCGCCGGTTCCCTCAACGGCGCGCGGGAAGGCGGGCGCCTGAGTGCGACGGCACGTAGCGCAATAGTGCTGCGTTGATGGGGTGGGCACTACGATCAGTCAGCGGGAATTGCGCAACGACAGCGGGACGATCATGCGGCGTGTCGAGGCGGGAGAACGCTTCACCGTCACCAGGAACGGCGTACCGGTGGCAGACCTGCTGCCGCACGATCCGGCAGAAACGGATCGCCGCCGGCGATTCGTGCCGGTCAACGAGATCGCCGCAGGGCTTGCGGGGCTACCCCAGTGGCAGGCTGAACCGTTCGCCGCGGAGATTGCTCACCTAGACGCCTCAGTGGACGACAGTGATCGTGACCCCTGGGAGGACGCGCAGTGAGCGCTGCCCATCACCGGGTGCTGCTCGACACCTCGGTGGTCATCGACTACCCGGCCGCGGCGGTAGCCGCTCACGCCGAGACCGCTTCGGTCAGCACGATCTCCCTTGCCGAATTTGCCTACGGACTGCACACCACGGATCCCCTGCGAAACGCCGCCCGCGAGCAGCGATACCACTGGATTGCCAACACCTTCGACCTGATTCCCTTCGACGCGGGAGCCGCCCGCATCTACGGCGCACTGTGCGCGAATGTGCACACTCTCGGCCGCGACCCGAAGCCCCGGCGATTCGACATGCTCATCGCCGCGGTGGCCGTTGCGCTCGGAATTCCCCTCATCACCCGCAACGAGAACGACTTTCGAGGAATCCACGGCGCACTGTCGGTCATTGCAGTCTCACGCGGCGCCGTCACCCCTGGTTGTTGCGCCTCCAGGTGACGGGCAGCGGACCCAGGCCCGATCCCAGCGAGTCGATGTTGACGCTCAGTTCCGCGGGGTCCACCGCCAGCCGCATGTCGGGGAACCGTGGGATCAGTTGGGCAAGGACCGATTTCAACTCAAGCCGCGCCAGTGGCGCACCCAGGCAATACCGTCTGCCGTAGCCGAAGGACATGGGAGTCGTCCCCTTGCGGGTGAAGTCGGCGACGTCGGGATCGTCGAAGAACGCCGGGTCATGGTTGGCTGATCCGGGGTCCAGGATCACCAAGTCCCCGTCGGCGATCGCGACTCCGGCGATCGCGATAGCCTCCCGGGCGTAGCGCGGAATTCCGGGGTTTGCGTTCATCGTGACCCGCATCAACTCCTCGGTGGCCTTGGGAATCAGCGACGGATTGTCCAGCAGTGCCTGCCACTGGCTTGGCTCGCTCAGTAACTGCGCTACCTGATGCCAAATCTGGACCACCGACGTCTCGAATCCTGCGAACAGCAGAACCATTGCGAGAACAGCGATTTCGACGTCGGCAAGGTCGTCTTCGGTGCACAGAGATGAGATCACGTCGTCGCCGGGGTGACAACGCTTGTCGGCGACCAGGCCGGCGCAGTAGTCGATCAGCGCCGCCATGCCCTGCAGGGACTCGTCCGCGTCCGCCTCGAAGGCGCAGGCGTGTACCCACACCTGGAATGTCTCCCGGTCGCTGTAGGGCACCCCCAGAAGTTCGCAGATGACCAGGACTGGAAGCGGCAGCGCGAGTTCCGCGTGCAGGTCCGCGGGCGGGCCGGCCTGTTCCAACTGATCCAGCAGTTCTGCGGTGAGTGCCTCCACCTTCGGCTTCAACGCCTGCAGCCGTCGGACGGAGAAGTGCGGGTTCAGCAGCGAGCGCATCCGATCGTGGCCGGTGAATTCCGCGTCGTAGTCGCCGATCGGACCGCCGAACAGGGCCGAGGCCCGGCTGCGCGGCGCGGTCGTCGGGGTGCGGTGCGACCGGCCGAGACGGTCGTCGTCGAGCAGTTCCCGAACCTCGGCGTAGCCGGTCACCAGCCAGGCCGCGTCGCCGGTCGAGGTGCGCACTCGATGGATGGGCCCCGAGGCGCGCACCGCCCGTAGTTCAGTTCCCGCCCGCAGTGGGTGCGGCTGCGGAAGCGGCAGTTGAACAGTCAGGATCCGTTGCCAGCCCTGGCCGCTGCACGGTGGCTGCCATCCCGTTTGGCGGCCTTGCGCTTCGGCGTGACGTCCTTCGTGGAGGCCGATGCCGTATCTGCCGAATCCGCAGGTTCGGCCGGGGGCGCGGGTTCGGCAGCGGGTGCGGGTTCGACAGCGGGCGCGGGTTCGACAGCGACGGTCTTGTCGGAGACCGGATCGGCGCCTACCGGATCCGCAACGGTGGCCGGGGATTCCGGAACCGCTACAGCAGAGGGTAATTCGCCGGCAGCAGCGGCCGCCGGGGCCGCCTTTGCCGTCGGCGTCGTCTGCAGAGCGACCCTGGCCGTCCACTGCGCGGCCTGGAAGGACGTGCGGATGCTCGGCACGAAGTTGTCGGGGATGTCGGTTGCCGGGTTGAGGATCGGCCCGGTCTGCACGCCCGCTCCGGTGTTCAGGTTGAACAACGTGCCGGGGATACCGGACGGCCCCAGCGTTCCGTTGACGGCGGCATTCCAGGCACCTTCCCAGTCGCCGGTGCCCAGGCTGGCGAACACCTCGTTGACGATCGCGGCGGTCTTCTCAAACAGTATCTTGGTGCCGCCGATCGCCGCACCGGCGAAGGTCGTCAGGATCTGCGGAAGCACGGCCAACAGCGCCTCGGCCCTGGCCCCGAAGTTGGTCAGCACGTAGGTCGTGGCGTCGATCACGGCTTTAGGGGCCTCCGCCCAGTTGCCCGTCGCCAGATTGCGGGCGGCGAGGTTCAGTCCGCTGAGGAAGACGTCGGTGTAGTCCTCGGCGTTGAGCTGCCACTGCTGGACCGCCGGCAGGTACGCCTCGAAGGTGAAATTCGGCAGGAAGCCCACGTAGAAGTAATTGCCCAACTCGGGCTTCTGGGTGAGCAGGTAGTTCAGCGTGTCTCCACCGGTCTGGTCGAATCCGGCGAAGGGCCAGTTGGCCTCCCCGGCGCCGGGCGTCGGGGCGTCGGCGCCGTTGTAGTAGCTGCCGAAGACGTAGTCCTCGCCTACCTCCCCGGAGTCGAGTAAGGCCACGATGGGGTTTTGCCATGCCGTCAGGGCGAACTGGTCGGTCGACGGCACTGACATCGCAGCGAGCAGTCGTCCGGCATTGTCGACCGGTGCGGTGATCACGGCAGCCGCGCCGACCGTAGCAATTACCCCCGCCACCAAGGGCGCACGAAGTGTCTCAAGCACTGTCCCTGATTCCTTTACTGTCTGCTGAAAATCCGCTCGCGGCGTCGACCTGGGCGCCACGTCGGGACGCTACCCGGCCGAGCCCACCCCAGGGATGGGTGAAATTACCCGAATTTCGGATCGGCTAGGCAGGAGGCCTTGGGGCCGCATGGCTTCCGTTGGGGTGCCGGTGGTCAGCCAGGTTGGCCGTTGGTGCCGGGAGTTCCAAAGGGCCCCGGCCCCGCCCTGCCGCCTCGACCACCCGGGCCGCCGGTTCCGCCTGATGCCCCCCCGGCCCCGCCGTTTCCACCGTTGCCGCCGTCACCGTTGTATGCGGTGGAGTTCCCGCCGTCGCCGCCGGACCCGCCGTTACCGTTGACTGTGCCCCCGGGGCCGCCGGAGCCGCCGACACCGCCGGCGCCCGGCGGGGGAGTGTTGCCAAACCCGTTGCCGACCTGCCCGGCGCGGCCACCGTTGCCGGCGGCGGCACCTGCACCCCCGGTCCCACCGGTCCCGCCAGTGCCCCTGGCCCCACCGCCGCTGCCGCCGTTGCCACCAATGCCGCCGTCGCCGGAAATGCCGCCGTCACCGCCGTCACCGCCGATGCTGCCGGTGCCGCCGCGCCCGGGCACCCCGAACCACCCCGCACCGGCCCGCCCGCCCTGTCCGCCGTCGCCTCCCGGACGAGCGGCCGCGCCGGCGCCCCCGGCGCCCCCGGCGCCGTCGGTGCCGGCAGGAGAAATGAAAATGCCGCGGGCGGCGCCGCCGTTCCCGCCGGCGCCGCCGGCCGCGCCAGCGGAACTGGCTCCACCGACTCCGCCCGCGCCGCCCGTGCCGCCGTCGCCGACCGAGAGTGGGGTGTCGCCGCCCGCCCCGCCGTCCCCGCCGCGGCCAGCATTGCCGCTTTGCCCGGCGGCTGCGCCTTGGCCGCCTTGTCCGCCGTTGCCGGTGAGGGTGCCCCCCCGTCCGCCGGCGCCGCCGTTACCCCCGGCTCCGCCGGGCGCACCTTGTCCGCCGTTGCCGCCGGTGCCACCGGCCAATCCTTGACTGAACGCGTCGAGACTTTCAGGGAAGCGGTAATCAGTTTGTCCCGGGCCGCCGTTACCGCCGTCACCGCCGTTGCCGCCCTGCCCGCCGGTCCCGGCTGCCCCGCCGGCCCCGCCGTTGCCGGTGCGCCCGGCGTCGCCGCCGGCCCCGCCGTTGCCGCCAGCCCCGCCGGCCGTGCCGTTGAATCCGTTGATTCCGTTGAATCCGGGGGTGCCACTGGCGCCGTCACCGCCGTTAACGCCGTTGAAGCCGCGGCCTCCATTGCCGCCGATACCACCGGCACCACCGTCCCCGGAGATCACCCCGGCTTTCCCGCCGGCGCCGCCGTTACCGCCGGCCCCGCCGACGGCGTTGACCTGGGCCCGGTCCCCGGTACCACCGTTACCGCCGTCACCGCCGTCGCCGTTACCCACGGCGTCACCGCCGGGCCCGCCGTCACCGCCGCGGCCGCCGGCCGTGCCGTGCCCGCCGTTACCGCCGTTACCGCCATCAGCGTCGGGCCCGCCGGCCGGGGGGCTGTAGCCCGCTCCGCCGTTGCCACCGTTATCGCCGTCGGCGCCGGGCAGCTGGGCGGCCCGCAACAGCGGGGCCTCCCCGTCCGCACCCGGGGTCGACCCGGCACCGCCCTGACCGCCGGCACCCTCGATCCCCGGGTCCCCCGCGTCCCCGCCCTCACCGCCATCTTTGTGGGTGGCGTCCCCGGCCGCGCCGTCACCGCCGTCACCACCGAGGCCGTAGCGGCCCCCGGCACCGCCGGCACCACCTATGCCGGCGGCACCCCCAGACACCAAGTCCTCAAATAACGATCGCAACGTTTCACTTGGCCCAGGGCCGATCACCCAGATCGGG
>NZ_JBILVF010000118.1:0-10917 GCF_044370595.1 Mycobacterium sp. | reverse complement strand
TTGCCGCCGGCACCGCCGTTGCCGGTCGCGCCGCCGTCGCCGCCGCCGCCGCCGTCGCCGCCGCGGGCGCCGGGGGTGGTGGGGGTGTAGCCGTTGCCGCCGGCGCCGCCGTTGCCGACCCCGCTCGGCGATGTTCCGCCGTTGCCGTCTTTACCGGCCGTACCGCCGGTGCCGGTGCCGGCCGCGCCGCCCTTGCCAGCGGTGCCGCCGGCGCCGGAATCGGCGCCATTGCCGCCGCGACCGCCGTCGACGTTGGTCGCGATGCCGTCCGCGCCGCGGCCGCCGTTGCCGCCGATACCACCGTTACCACCGTTGCCGCCGTCGCCTCCGTCACCGGCCTTGGCGGGGGCGCTGATGAAGAACGCCCAGCTGCCCTCGCCGCCGTTGCCGCCGGTGCCGCCGTTGCCGCCGGCGGCACCCGCACCGCCCGCGGTGGCGTTCTGGCCGCCGCCGGGGCCGTTGCCGTAATCGATCACGAACGTCGGGTCACCGTTGAGGCCGCTGCCCCCGGCCGTGCCGCCGCCGCCGTTGCCGCCGAGTCCGCCGTTGCCGCCGGCCCCGCCGTTGGCCAGCAGCACGCTGCCCCGTCCACCGGTGCCGCCCTTGCCGCCGTCGCCGCCCTTGGCGCCCAGTCCGCCGTCGGCGCCGCGGCCGCCCGTGCCGCCGGCGCCGGTGCCGTTGTCCTCAGAGGGCGCGTTGCCGTCGATGGTGAAGGGGATCAGCCAGGAGTTCGCGCCGCCGTTGCCGCCGTTGCCGCCGTTGCCGCCGGCCACCCCGTCCACGGGTGCGGCGGTGCTGTTGCCGCCGGCGCCGCCGTCACCGCCGGCGCCCCACAGTGTAAGCATGCCGACGCCGCCGGCGTTGCCGCCGTTGCCGCCGGTGCCGCCGACGCCCACCGCGTCGCCACCCGCGCCGCCGTTGCCGCCGCCGTCGATCAGAACCGCGCCCTGCCCGCCGTTACCGCCGTTGCCGCCACGGGCGAACCCGGTGCCGCCGGTGCCGCCGGCCCCGCCGTCACCGGCCGGGGAGAACAGACCGGTGACACCGCCTTCGCCGCCGTTGCCGCCGACACCGCCGCGGTTGGTCGCCGCGCCGCCGGCGCCGCCGACGCCGGCGTTGTTGACCGGGGAGAACAGTCCGGTGTCCCCGCCACGGCCGCCTTGGCCGCCGATCCCGTCTTCCCCGGTGGCCGCGCCACCGGCGCCGCCGGTCCCGGCGAAGCTCAGCCCCGGCGGATACCCGGCGATGGAGAACAGTCCGCTGTTACCGCCGACACCGCCGGTCCCGCCGACCCCGCCGCGACCACTAGCGGTTCCCCCGGCCCCGCCATCGCCGCCGCGGCCGAAGAAAAGCCCACCGGTCCCCCCAGCGCCGCCGGTTCCGCCGGCCGCAACCCCGTCCACGCCAGCACCGCCGGCACCGCCGTTACCCCACAGCCCTGCCCCGCCGCCGGTACCGCCGGCGAAACCGGAACCGCCGTTACCCCACAGCAACCCGGCTTTGCCGCCATTGCAGGTGCCGGTGGTGCACGCTCCCTCGTACTTGGTGTAGGAGTAGCCGTTGCCGCCCAGCAAGCCCGCATCCGGGTTCTCCGCGGTGCCATCGCCGAACAACCGGAACGGCGTCGCCGTCAAACCACCGGTGGCCGAGGCCTTCGGGGAGAACAGCGACAGCAGGTTCAGCGTCGGGATGGCCGGCTCGCCGGTGCTGGTGGCCGCCGCCTTCGGGGTGGATGTCTTGGTGTCGAACTCCCGGCGGGTGAACGCTGCCGCGGTCCACATCAGGGGTGCCGCGGCCGGGGCGTCACCGCCATCGCCGGCGCCTAGCCACGAGAGCAGGTTGCCGCTCAACGCCGACACCGAACCCTTAACAGCCGCCGAGGGTGCCGTCATCACCGGGGCCGACGTCGCCAGGGGCGTGGCCAGTTGAGGGGTCTCGATCGCGTCAGCACCACTGTCGTCGATCAGAACAGCCGTCGCAGGCACAGCAGCAGCCGAGTTCGCTGCCGCGGGTCGGGGGGTGTTCGGCGTCGTTGCCGCCGACGCGTCGTCGAGGACAGGCTCGTTGTCCGGTGCCTCGATGGGCGCGGTGTTCGGCTCGGGCGTGACATCGGGGGTGCTTCGGACCCGGCGGTCTTCGCGAGATTCGACCCTGTCGGTCTCGGTGTCGGTCTCGGTGGCGCTCTCACCGAGTTGGCTGCCCCGCGGGGCCGGGGAGTCATCCGGTGCAGCGATATCGGGATCCGAGGCATCCGAGTCATCGGTGTCACCCGCTGCGGCAGTGTCCGAGTCCTTGCCTGCGGTCGCCTCACTCCGCGTAGTGCCGCGTGAGACCCCGGGATGGGACGCCCTGGTCTTGGGTGCAGTTGCGTTCCCGTCGGCCGATCCAGTCGACCCGGCTGAACCGTTGGTGTCCGCGATGGCGACCGCCGGCATCGCAACGACCGCCGCCCCGATCCCCAAGGCCACTGCTAAGGCGCCGACCCGGCCCACGTAGCTGTCGTGTGTGAAGTGCGAAGAAAAAGCGGCGGCCATTAAAATTCCTTCCGAATTCCCTGACGGTCGCCTGAGAATATCCATAGCGAAATTTCCGTAACAAGGGGGAAGGTCGAAACGCTCAGTGAGTTGCCGAACCGCCCGGGTGGAACCGCCCCGGCAACTAGAGGTTGAAGCGCTCCTTGACCTCGCGGGTCTGGACCTGCTCGACGATGATCCCCAACAGCGGAATCGTGCCGGCCAGCAGCACGCCGACGGTCTTGGCGATGGGCCAGCGCACCTTGACTGCGAGGTTGGCGGTGAACAGCAGATAGACGAAGTAGACCCAGCCGTGCACGATGCTGATCCACTCCGGCGGGTTTTCCACCTTGACCACGTACTTGAGGATCAGTTCGTAGCACAGCGCGATCAGCCAGATTCCGGTCATCCAGGCCAACACCCGGTAGCTGTTCAGCGCGGAGCGGATTTTCTCGACGGGCGTGATCGGAGGAGTGTCGGTCATGCGGGGGTCCCTTTCTGGTCGGCGCCGCCGGCTCGGTCGGACTTCGCCAACTCGGCGAGGTAGGCGTTGTACTCACGCATGGTGGCGTCCTGCGGTTGCGCTGAAGCGGCAGGACGTGCCGGTAGTAGCCCGGCGGGTAGCTCGGTCGGGGCTTCGGTGGCGGCCGGTTCGGGGGGATGCGCCTCGTACTGCATGAACTTGCGATAGGCGTAGATGCAGAAGCCCGCGAATGCCGGCCACTGTAGTGCGTAGCCCAAGTTCTGGAAGCTGCCGGTCGTCGACTCCCACCTGCTCCACTGCCACCAACCCAGCGCCAGGCAGACCCCGGCGGCGGCGATCACCGTCGCGATCAGCGCAACGCGGCGGGGGAGGGACACACCATGACGGTACCGGTGATCAGCCGCGATAGGATCGACAGGCTTGCGGGCGTGGTGAAATGGCAGACACGCCGGCTTTAGGTGCCGGTGCTCGAAAGAGCGTGTGGGTTCGAATCCCTCCGCCCGCACAGATCCGCCGGGTCGGAGAGAGGTCGACCGGCGAGACCGGGCTTCGATCGAGGCCCGGTCCGGGTTGCACGGCTGCCGTAGAGCGGAAAGTCTGGAATGATGACACAGTCCGGCACATCGTCGACCGCACCCACCATCTTCATCACCGGCGCTGCTGCCGGAATCGGCCGGGCCACCGCAGTCTTTTTCGCGCAGCGCGGCTACCGGGTGGGCGCCTATGACGTCGACCTGGCCGGCCTGGCGACGCTGCGGGAGGAAATCACCGGCCGCGGCGGTGACATCGCGATCGGGGACCTCGACGTCACCGACGCCCAGCAGTGGGCGCGGGAACTGAAAGCGTTCACCGGAACCTCGGGTCGACTGGACATCCTGGTCAACAATGCCGGAGTGCTCAGCCACGGGCGGTTCGAGGAGATTGCGCTGCAGACTCAGCGCCGCATCGTCGACGTCAACGTCACCGGAACCCTGACCGGCCTACACACGGCGTTTCCCTACCTACGTGACACTCGGGGCGCGCAGGTGGTCAACCTGTGCTCAGCTTCGGCGATCTACGGCCAGCCCGAGCTGGCGACCTACTCGGCGTCGAAGTTCGCCGTGCGCGGCCTGACCGAAGCGCTGGAGCTGGAATGGCGTCGCTACGGAATCCGGGTGATTGCGATGTGGCCGCTGTTCGTGCACACCGCGATGGTCGACGGTGTTGAGACCAACGCGACTCGGCGCTTGGGGGTGCATCTGAGCGCCCAAGATGTCGCCCAGTCGATCTACGGCGCCACGCACGTCACGCGGAACTGGCTGCCCAGGGTGCACTATCCGGTCGGCCGGCAGACCAAAGTGCTGGCGAGCCTGGCGCAGGTGTCGCCGCACTGGGCGGCCCGCTTCCTGAACAAGGCGGTGACGAAAACCTAGCGAGGAGGGCCCTGCGACTCAGCCCACCGGCCGGGGCCCGCGCGGTGGCTGCTGATTCTGCACGAACGAACTGCACAGCCCGATGTTGCTGGGTATGCACGGGATTCCGTTGATCGTCGCGGTGTTGACCGGCGCCAGGCACTGTGCGGTGTAGGGGTTCGGCACAAAACCCGGTGCGCAGGTTTGCGCCGCCGCGACGGGAGCCACCAGCGCCGCACCGGCCGCCAGTGCTGCGCTGCAGGCTGCGACCAGCATCTGCCGTGACAGCACTGACACCCCTCATCTCGTCGTGGAATCCTTGAGTTTGCTGCTTCTAGCGTACGCGTAATATCGCGGCCATGCCCGAACCCACTGACAACCTGCACGACCCAGCCCTGGCCTATCCGATTTCGTCAGGGGACAGCGCTTCGGCGTCCCGGTCGGCTCCGGGCCGCTGGATGGCACCGGTGGCACTGCTGCTGTCGGTGTTGGCTGCGGCCGGGGCGGGATGGGCTCTGTTGAAGCCCACGCCGACGCCGGAGCCGCCCGCCATGTTCGCCGGGAATCCGACCGCCACCGACCCGAAAGCTGAGGCGTGCAAGGTCGCCGAACTGGTCGCCGAAGGGGTTGCGCGGCAGTCGCGAGCCGATCTTGGGCCCGAGCCGGTGGCACTGGAGACGGTCGCGGCAAACACCCGGCTGGCGATGGCCGGCGGGGCGGCTTACCTGCGCGAGGCGACACCCTCAAACACACCGGCCGAACTCGCCGAGCCGATGGGGACGCTGGCGCGGCAGTTGCAGGACATCGCCCAGCACTTCTTCGTCGGGCAGAGCAGTGCGGTGCCCGAACAAGCCGAGCGGTTGACGGCGGCGACCGAGACGACCAAGAAGATCGCCGAAAGCTGCCGTTGAGAGCCGCGCTGGTGACTGCCGCCGTGGCCACGCTGCTGTGCGCAGCACCGGCCGCCGCCGAACCTGCGTTGCCTCCCCCGCCTCCCCCACCGGCGCCGCCAATCGCCCCACCGGCACCTGCCGGGCTCATCCCGGCGCTCGGCGGTCTGCTGGCCCAGGCGGGCAGTCCGCCGGCCGGGCCGCTCGGCCTGCCCGACCTGTCCGGGTACGCCCCGAATCTGCTCCTCGGACAGAACGCCGCGCCAGCGCCCCCCGGCTCGCCGCCCGCCGCGGTCCCGGACCTGCGCGCGTTGAATCCCGATTACCTGCTGCCCCAGAACCTGGCACCGGCCGCACCCGCCGAGGGCACGCCGGCACCGGGTTTGGCACCCAGCCAGGACATCCCGGGCACCGGCCGGATCGACTTCCTGCGCCGTCTCTATGAGATGTACGAGGCCGGGGCGCTGCGGGGGGCCCTGCTGGGCCAGCTGCCTCCCGAGCAGTTCGGTTCCGAACCGGCGCCCCCCGGCTGAGCCCCGCACCGTGCTGCTGGACGATGTCGGCCCGGACTGAGGATAGATTCAGAACCGTGCGAGTCGATGGGCGTGAGGTTGCCGTCACCGGCAATCTGCTGCAACCGCTGACCCGGCGCACCAATGACATCGTCCGCCTCACGCTGGCCACCCTGTTTCTGGCATTGGTGATCTTCAGTTCGCTGGTCACCCGCAGCGACTGGGTCGGCCTGGAGAAGTCGATCTCCCGGATCGTCGGGGTGTTGACCCCGGCGCAGTCCAACGCCGTCTACCTGGTCTACGGCGTCTTGATCGTCGCGCTGCCCTTCGTGATCCTGGTTGGTCTGATCGCCGGGCGGCAGTGGAAGTTGTTGGGCGCCTATGCCGCCGCCGGGTTCATCGCCTTACTGGCACTGTCCATTTCCGGCCAGGGCATCGCCGCGCCGAACTGGCACTTCGACCTCACCGAACGGCTGCCGACAATGCTGTCGCAGTTCCTCGACGACCCGCGATGGATCGCGATGCTCGCCGCGGTGCTGACGGTATCGGGGCCCTGGCTGCCGACCCGCTGGCGGCGCTGGTGGTGGACGCTGCTGCTGGCGTTCGTGCCGATTCACCTTGTGGTCAGCGCGGTGGTCCCGGCCCGCTCACTGCTCGGGCTGTCGGTCGGCTGGTTCGTCGGGGCCCTGGTGGTCCTGGTGGTCGGCACCCCGGCGCTGGAGGTGCCACTGGACGGCGCGGTGCGGGCGTTGGCGCGCCGCCGCTTCACCACCGAGGCGCTGACCGTGCTGCGGCCCGGCGGCAACGGGCCGCTGGAACTGCGGGCCACCGACGACGCCGGATGCAACGCCGTGGTCGAACTCTACGGACCCAACCAGCGCAGCGGCGGTGCCGTCAGACAGTTCTGGCGCTGGCTTGTGCTGCGGGACAGTGAAACTGCGCCTCTACAGATGTCGCTGCACCGTGCCGTCGAGCACCGTGCGCTGATGACAATCGCCGTCGGCGACCTCGGTGTGGCCAACACCAGCACCGTGAGCCTGGCCGGGCTCGAGCGCGGCTGGACCATGTTCGCCCACACCGAGCCGCGGGGCGCCTCGTTGGACGACATCAGCGACGACGGCGCCGTGGGCCCGGTCTGGGAATCACTGGGTGTGCTGCACCGCCACCAGATCTCCCACGGTGACTTACGGGCCAGCGAAATCACCGTCGACTCCCAGACCGCGCTGTTCGGCGGGTTCGGGAACTCCGAGTACGGCGCCTCCGATGAACAACTGCAGTCCGACGTCGCACAGCTTTTGGCAACGACCACCGACAAATTCGGCGCCAAGGCCTCCGTGGCGGCCGCGATCAAGGCGCTCGGAACCGACGCTGTGCTGGCCGCCTCCCGCCGGCTGACCCGTTCGGCGATGCCGACGCGCATCCGCAGAAGCCTGACCGACCCGAAAACCGTGCTGGCCGCCGCCCGCGACGAGGTCAAGTTGCAGACCGGGGCTGAGGCCATCCAGACCGAAACCATCACCCGCTTCACCCGCAAACAAGTGATTCAGCTGGTGCTGCTGGTTGCGCTGGTCTACGTCGCCTACCCGTTCATCAGCACGGTGCCCGCTTTCGTCAGCGAACTTCGTGACGCCAACTGGTGGTGGGCACTGCTCGGGCTCGGGGTGTCGGCGTCGACCTACATCGGTGCGGCTGCCGGACTGTGGGCCTGCGCCGGGGGGTTGGTGTCGTTCCGCAACGTCACGATCATGCAGTTCGCCAACACATTCGCCGCGACCACCACACCGGCCGGCGTCGGCGGATTGGCTTTGAGTACCCGCTTTCTTCAGAAGGCTGGTCTGGGCACCGTGCGCGCCACCGCGGCCGTGGCGGTGCAGCAGGCGGTGCAGGTCATCACCCATGTGGCACTTCTGATCTTCTTCTCCGTCGCTGCCGGCGCCTCGGCCGACCTGTCGCACTTCGTCCCGAAAATGACCCTGGTTTACCTGATCGGGGGAATCGCACTCGGTGCGGTCGGGGCTTTCCTGTTCGTCCCCAAGTTGCGGCACTGGCTGGATACCGCCGTCCGGCCGAAAATCAATGAAGTCGGCGGCGATCTGGTGGAGCTGGTACGCGAACCCAAGCGTTTCGCTCTGATCGTGTTGGGTTGTGCGACAACCACTCTCGGCATGGCGTTTACCCTGTGGTGCAGCATCGAGGCGTTCGGAGGCGGCACCAACTTCGTGACGGTCACGGTGGTGACCATGGTCGGCGGGACACTGGCATCAGCCGCACCCACACCGGGTGGCGTCGGTGCGGTGGAGGCCGCGCTCATCGGCGGATTGGCCGCCTTCGGGGTGCCCACCGCCGTCGCCGTTCCGTCAGTGCTGCTGTACCGGGTGCTGACGGTCTGGCTGCCGGTCTTCGCCGGATGGCCGATCATGCGATGGCTGACCAACCGGGACATGATCTAGGAAAGGACGTCCTGTGGACACGTCGTGGCACGATCTGAGCGGACACGTCGCCCTGGTGACCGGCGGAAACAGCGGGATCGGCAAGGGTATTGCCCGTGGTCTGCGCAATGCCGGTGCGGCAGTGGCGATCTGGGGCACGAACACCGCACGCAACGACGACACGGTGGCAGAGCTTTCCGAGGCCGGGGGGCAGGTCGTCGCGTTCACCGTCGACGTGAGCGACGAGACGGCGGTGGCCCGCGGGACGGCCGCCACGCTGGAACGGTTCGGTCAGATCGACTCCTGCTTCGCCAACGCCGGGGTGCCGGGGCGGCCCGCGCCGATCGACGCGATGAGCACCCAGGAGTGGCGGCGGGTGATGTCGGTCAACCTCGATGGGCAGTTCTTCACTGTGCGTGCCGTGACTGCGCATATGAAGTCCCGCGGCACCGGCTCGATTGTCTTCACCAGCAGTGTCTCGATGACTGACGGTCTGCCGTTCGCCGTCCACTACGCCGCCGCCAAGGCGGGACTGACGGCGATGGCTCGCGGATTGGCGGTTGAACTGGCCCGCGACGGTATTCGGGTCAACGCGATCGTCCCGGGTTGGACCCGGGCGGCGATGACCGAGGGACTGTTGGACTCCCCCGCCGCCCAGGCGAAGATCCTGCCGCGAGTTCCGTTGCGGCGCTGGGGCACTCCGCAGGATTTCGAGGCGCTGGCGGTGTGGCTGGCCGGGCCCGGGTCGGGGTACCTCACCGGCCAGACGGTGGTGCTCGACGGGGGTTACAGCGTCTTCTGAGCGCCCTGTGCGCCACCCCGCGATCCACAGGCCTCACGCTCAGGTGAAAGAAGCGTGTGAAAAGCATGTTGCAAATGTGAGAGCTGACCGTGACATCCGTCGCTGAATCTGCAAAACTCCGGTCGTGAGCTTCTTGCAATACCCCCTGCCTGGGTATCGGAGAGTGCTCCATCTGAGCGTCAGCTAATCATTTTCGTAGTTCATACATTTGAGGGGAGTCTGCGGTGCGCGCATCGGTTCAGGTCAACGGGTTCGGGGTCGAAGGCGCCGGAGAGGCGTTTAGCGCCGGGGGCTCGGGTTCGGTCCCGGGGTATGCGCGGTATGTGGGCCGGGTGGGTGCGTTGGCGGTGGCGCTGGGTGTGGGTGCTGCGGTGGTGGCGATGCCTGCTGCGTTTGCTGATTCGCGGGGGTCGGGGGGGTCGAGCGGATCCTCGGATGCGGGGGCCGCGGAGGCGTCTTCGGTAGCGGGGCCGGTGAGGTCTTCACGGGGCGGTGCTGAAAACAGCAGTGCTGACGAGAGCCTTGCCGATGCGGGTGCTGCCGACGAGAGCGGTGCTGGCGAGAGCGTTGCGGAGGCGGGTCTTGTTGATGGCGCCGATGTCGGGGTGAGCGAGCCGCGCCGGGAGGGACGCGGGCAGGGTAGCGACCGGCGAGGTGTCCCGGGTGGCGACGAGCCGGCGGTCTCTGCCGAGGGTGCTGAGGAGCGGGGTTCGGCGCGGGCGGCCGGGAGTGCGAGGCCGGTGGCTGTTGACGAGGTGAGGGCGCCGTTGGCGAGCGCTGATGGAGGCGCGCAGTTCGCAGGCACGGCCGACCCGGTGGCCGGTGTGGTGCCGCAGCCGGCGGCGGCGGTGGCTGGTGTGGCGCCGCAGCCGGCGGCGGTGGTGCCGGTCGGGGATGCGGGTGTGGTGCCAGCGGTGTCCTCGGTCTCGTCGGAGTCCTCGAGTGTTGCTCCGGTGGCGGTGGCCGCACCGCGTGGGGTGGCGGCGGTGCCGGCGGCCGCGGGTGGTTTGTCGGGGGGCTTGTTGTCGTGGCTGGCCACCGGTGGTGGTGATGGGCCGGCGGCGGCGCCGTTGTTGTTCGCGGGGTGGGCGGTGGCGCGTCGGGAGTCAGGTGGCTCGGTGCGGACGGCGGCCCCGGCGGCGGCTGTGGGTACTGGTGAGCTGGTCGGCGGCGGCGGCGCCGGTGTGGTGGTGGGGTCGGTGTTCTCGCCGAAGGCCTCGGCGGCGCGGGTGGATCCGTTGGCGGCGTTCGTGCGGATTTTTGTGGGGGATGGCACCGCGGCGAACCCGAACGCGGGGTTGCTGTTCGGTAACGGGTACTCGTGGTCGAGGTCGGCCGCCACGGGGGATGCGGTGACGCTGGCCGGCGTGTGCGCGGCGGGCTGTGATGGCGGCCGGGGTGGTCTGCTGGGCGGTAACGGCGGCAACGGTGTCAACGGTGGTTCCGGCGGGGATGCGGGCTGGTTGTTCGGCAATGGCGGTCATGGTGGGGATGGGGTGGCCGGGTTCAACGGCGGCCGTGGTGGTGATGGCGGTAACGGCGGGTTGTTGTTCGGCAGTGGCGGCAACGGCGGGCACGGGGTGTATTCGCCGGTGTCGACGGCCCGGGTGGGTGGCTCGGCGGCGGTGCGGTCGGGGGCGGCGACGAGCTTTGTGGGGGGTCCGGGGGCCGGGGGTGCCGGGGGGAGTGCCGGGTTGGTCGCCGGTGATGGCGGTAACGGCGGGGATGGCGCCGATGGGGTGTTGCCCGGTGAGGCCGGCGCTGATGGCGGCGGCGGGGGTAACGCCACGGGCAACGGTCGTGGTGGTGATGGCGGTAAGGGCGGCAACGGCGCCCAGGGCGCGGCGGGGGCCGACGGGACCGCGGAGTCCCCTGATGGTGGTCTCGGCGGGGTCG
>NZ_JBILVF010000117.1:0-10927 GCF_044370595.1 Mycobacterium sp. | reverse complement strand
CGCCGCGGCGTCGGTGTAGCCGTCGAAGGGCGCCAGCCGCGTCACCGGACTGATCAGCAACCCGGGCTGACCGGACGGGACGCGGCGCACCCGCCCGTCGGAACCGCGAACCGGTTCCCCGGTCTCCGGGTCGTATTCGACGTAGGCCATCGGAAGCGGATTGATCCCGGTCGATTTCGGGATGTTGAAGATGTTGATGAAGGCAGTGTTGCCCTCGCTGGCGGCGTAGAACTCAGCCACCCGGCCGATGCCGAACCGGCGGGTGAATTCGTCCCAGATCTCCGGGCGCAGCCCGTTGCCGGCGATCACCCGGATCTTGTGCAAGCGATCGGTGTCGCGGGGCGGCTGGTTGAGCAGATATCGGCACAACTCGCCGATGTAGATGAAGGCCGTGGCCTCCATCTGGCGCACCTCGTCCCAGAACCGGGATGCCGAGAAGGTCTTGCCCAGGGCCAGCGTGCCGCCGGCGTTGACGACCGCCGACAGCGCCACCGTGAGCGCGTTGTTGTGATAGAGCGGCAGCGGGCAGTAGAGCGTGTCCTCGCCCCGCAACCGCAGGGCTAGTCCGCCGAAGGCGGCCAGCGCCCGCAGCCAGCGATGGTGGGTCATCACACTGGCCTTGGGGTGACCGGTGGTGCCGGAGGTGAAGATGTAGAACGCCGGGTCCTTGGCCTGCACCTGTGATGCCGACGGAGGGTTACCGGCGGGCTTGCCCTGCGCCAGTGCGGCCAGGTTCTCGACGGTGAGCAGATCGGCGACCTCGGCGCCGCAGTCCACGATCGGTTCGACCAGATCACTCTCGGCGACCACCACCGTCGCGTCGAGCAAGCCGATGCTGTGTGCCAGAACCTCGCCCCGTTGGTGGTAGTTGAGCATCCCGGCCACCGCCCCGCACTTGACGGCCGCCAGCATGGTCAGCACCCCCTCCGGGGAGTTGCGCAGCATGATCCCGACCACCTGACCGCGGCGCACACCTCGCTCGGCCAGGACCGCGGCGTAGCGGTTGGCGGTCTCGTTGGCCTGCCGGTAGGTGATCCTCTGGTCGCCGAATCGGATGAAGACACGATCGCCGTGCCGGGCGGCGCGGTCCTGAAACACCTTGCCGATCGAGGTTTTCGAGGTGGGCACCGCCAGCAGACCGGTCAGGGCACCGCGGACGATCACCGGGGCGTCCATCACCACCGCCGGCAGGCCGGTGAGCAGATCGAGCAGTCCCACCGAATGCTTGGCCGCGGTTGAGTCGTTGGCGTCAGCGCCCATACCGGTCACTCCTTTCCGCGACGCCGGCGCAGACGTTCAGCGCCGTCTCGATATCGCCGGTCAGCACCAGCCGATCCAGCGCTGCCTGCGCGACGTAGCCGGTGTCGACCAGCGATGAAAGCCAGCCGAACAGCCCGTCGTAGTGGCCGTGTGGGTCAAGCAACACCAGCGGCTTGTCATGCATTCCGAGATACCCGGCAGTCCAGCTCTCGAAAAGCTCCTCGAGGGTTCCGATCCCGCCGGGCAGCGCCAGGAATGCGTCGCTGCGGTCCTCCATGACCTGCTTGCGTTGCCGCATGCTGTCGGTGACCACCAGTTCGTCGGCGTCGACGTCGGCCACCTCGCGGTGCACCAACGACTTGGGGATGACCCCGACGGTGCGGCCCCCGCGTGACCGCGCACCGGCTGCCACCGCTCCCATCGCTGAAACGTTGCCGCCCCCGGAGACCAGGGTCCACCCGCGTTCGGCGATACCCTCTCCGACCCGACGCGCCAACTCCAGCAGTTCGGGATGACGGGGACTTGCGGCGCAGTAGACGCATACCGCCCACTGCGGGGGACCGGAGTCGGGAGGAGGGGCGGATTCGGGACTTGGCAGCGCCACACTCGAAACCTAGACCAGAGCATCCGCGGGCCACCTAAAGTCGGTGGCTATGCCGGTTCCCACGCCGTGGCCACTCGTCGCGCGACGCGCCCTGGGTCCAATCGTCGATGCCCTCAACGCCACCCCCGCCGGTGTGGCGCTGGTCGGCAACGAGGGCGTCGGCAAGACCACGCTGGCGGCGATGGCCGCACAACGACTCGGCCGCGGCGAGCCGCTCTGGGTGGTCGGCACTCTGGCGCAGTCCACCGTTCCGTTTGGGGCGTTCGGGCCGCTACTGGACTGCCACGACGCCGGCAAGCCTGCCGCGCTGATCAAGTCGGCGGCTGATTCGATTCGCTCGCAAGCTGATTCGCGACCGATCATCGTCGACAACGCCCGCCTGCTCGATCCGCTGTCGGCGAGCCTGGTCTACCACCTCGTGCAGGAGCCGGCCAGCCCGCTGATCGTGACGGTGCGCTCGGTGCTGCGGATCCCGCAGGTCGTCAGCGCGCTGTGGGGCGACGGGCTACTGCACCGGTTGGACGTGATTCCACTTGACGGCGAGGAGACCGCAGCGGTGGTCGACGCCGTCGGCGGCGCGGGCGTGAAGGGGACAGATACCGCAACGGTGTACCGCCGCAGCGCCGGCAATCCGCTGCATCTGCGGATGCTGCTGAGCACCGGCGGCACCGAGGAGATACTCGCCGCGGCCATCGACCACTATCTGGGCACGCTCACCCCTCAGGTGCGTCGACTGCTCGGGCATCTGTGCGTCTTCGAGCCGCTGTCCCGGCCAGATCTCGCCGCGCTGACCGACAAGACGACGCTGGATCAGGCGATCACCGCCGAAGCGGTGCTGCTACGTCGGGTCGGCGACACCGATTTCGTCTACAGCGGCCATCCGCTGTTCCTGGAACGGCTCGCCACCATGCTCGACCGGTCCGAGGTGCAGCATCTGCGCACCGGAGTGGCCGCGCAACTGGCTACCACCCCGAGTCAGACCCCGGCCGACCGCCTGGGCCGTACCTTGATCGCGCTGCAGGGCGACGGTCCGGTGGACAGCGACGCGGTGATCGCCGCCGCCCAGGAGGCCCTGCAACTTGGCGATATCGCGCTGTCCGAAAGGCTGGCCCGCGGGATCCTCGACCGGGGTGAGCATTTCAACGCCCGGCTCACGCTGAGTTCGGCGCTGGCCTGGCAGGGCCGAGGCCGGGAAGCCGAGGCCGTTCTGGCCGCGGTCGACCCCGCGGACATGAGCGAGGACCAGATGATGGCCTGGGCACTACCGCGGGCCGCCAACCAGTTCTGGATGCTCTCCGAACCTGAACGTGCGACGACTTTTCTGCAGAATGTGCGACGCAAGGTCGGTGAAACCTCCTCACACATCACCCTGGACGCACTCTCGGCCACCTTCTCGATGAACGCGGGCAACGTCCGCCGTGCCATCGAGGTAGCCGAGGAGGTCCTCGGGCACGCCGACGCCCCCGATATGGCCGTGGCCTGGGCAGGCAGTGCCGCGGCGCTGTCCTCGGCCCGGATGGGACGGTTCGACGCCGTCGATCCGGCGATCGCGCGGGCGATGGGCGCGCAGTACCCGGGTCTGCTGCGGTTCACCATCGGCCTGGCCGAGACCAGCACCCTGCTGATGGAGGGAAAGCTCGACGCCGCCCACGAGGCCGCGCGCCAGTTCACCGATTTCGCCGAACTCGCCCAGCCCGGCCGCGCGATCGGTGAGGTGTTGCTGGCCCAGGTGCTGCTGGCCCGCGGCGAGGCGGCCGCAGCGGCGGATCTGCTGCGTCCGGCCGCCGACATCCTCGCCCGCACCGGCTACTCGTGGGGGCCGCTGGCGCTGATGTATCTGACCACGGCGCTGGGCTACCTGGGTGAGATCGCCGAGTCGGCAAAAGCGCTGGCGCGCGCGCAATCTCGGCACGGAACGAAATCGGCGATGTTCGCGCCAGAGTTGGGGATAGCCCGGGCGTGGCGGCTGGCCACCATCGGTGACCGTCCCGCGGCCATCACCGCGGCACGAGACGCCGCGCGCACCGCCAAACGCAGTGGGCAGTTCGCGGTCGCGGTGCGGGCCTGGCATGAGGCCGCGCGCCTGGGCGACCGCCGGGCGGCCGACGCCCTGGGCCAGATCGCGGACTCGGTGGTCTGCGACTACACCGACATGGCCCTTGCCCACGCCCGGGCGGTGGCCGCTGCCGACCCGGCGGCACTGACCGCCGCGGCGCAGCGACTGGCTGCGGCAGGGTTCCTCGGCGCCGCCGCCGACGCCCGCCGGCAGGCAGCGGAATTGCAGTAAAAAGCAAACTCAAATACGCGAAGTTCTTTACGCGTTTTCATAATCGCGTTAATCTGGTGGCGTCATAGCATCGAGCGAAAGGCCACCTCCATGACGATCCATGCCGACCACAGCGTTTTCCCCGACGCCGGCGCCGACTTGGACTCATCACTCGCCCCGGTTCCCGTCACGCTCGCGCGCGGCGACGGCATCGGACCGGAAATCATGGACGCCACCCTGAAGATCATCGACGCCGCCGGCGCGCGACTGGCCCTCGAGGAGGTACAGATCGGTGAGGCGGTTTACGGCCGCGGGCATTCCGCGGGCATCGAACCGACCGCCTGGGAGTCGCTGCGGCGGACCAGGGTTTTCCTCAAGGCGCCGATCACCACCCCGCAGGGCGGCGGATTCAAATCCCTCAACGTGACCGTCCGCAAAAGCCTGGGTCTGTATGCCAACGTGCGGCCGTGTGTGGCCTACTCGCCCTTCGTGCCGACCAAACACCCGAACATGAACCTGGTGATCATCCGGGAGAACGAGGAGGACCTCTACGCCGGCATCGAACACCGGCAGACCCACGACGTCACGCAGTGCCTCAAACTCATCACCCGGCCCGGGTGCGAGCGGATCAACCGCTACGCCTTCGAGTACGCCCGCCGCAACGGCCGCAAGAAGGTCACCTGTTTAACCAAGGACAACATCATGAAAGCCACCGACGGCCTGTTCCACCAGATCTTCGACGAGGTGGCCGGCGAGTACCCCGACATCGAGAACGAGCACTGGATCGTCGACATCGGCGCGGCGAAACTGGCAGCCTCCCCCGAAGATTTCGACGTGGTGGTGCTGCCCAACCTGTATGGCGACATCCTCTCCGACGTCGCTGCCCAGATCGCCGGGTCGGTGGGGCTGGCCGGATCGTCCAACATCGGAGACGGTGTGGCGATGTTCGAAGCCATTCACGGATCGGCGCCCGGACTGGCCGGCCGGAACATGGCCAACCCCTCGGGCCTGCTGCTGGGCTCGGTGATGATGTTGGCGCATATCGGCCAGGGCGACATCGCCACCCGAGTGCACAACGGCTGGCTGGCCGCTCTGGAGTCCGGAGCGGCGACCCGAGACATCGCCGGGGACGGCCGCAGAGCACTGTCGACTACCCAGTTCGCCGATGCGGTGGTCGATCATCTCGGCGAGCGACCGAAGAAGCTTGCGCCGGTGGACTATCCGGTCGTCGACCCCGAGACGACGATCACCCTCACCCCCCGCACGCGGGAGGAGAAAACCTGCGACGGGGTGGACGTCTTCCTGCACGCCGACGGGATTCGGGCCGACGACCTGGCCGCGAAGATCAAGGGCGCCACCCACGACAGTTGGCTGCAACTGAAGATGATCACCAACCGCGGGGTGAAGGTGTGGCCCGACGGCTTGCCGGAGACGTTCTGCGTCGACCAGTGGCGGTGCCGTTTCCACGCTCCCGAACCCGGCCATGCCAGCAATGCGGACATCATCAACCTGCTCAATCGGCTCACCGGCGCCGGCCTGGAGTTCGTCAAGTCCGAGGGTCTGTACCGATTCGACGGGGTTCCGGGATACTCGCTGGGCCAGGGGCAGTGATTAGGCGGACAGGTAGCGGCGTAGGGCCGCGGTGACCGCACCGATCTGGGCCACCGACACCCACTCGTCGCGGCGGTGCGCCAGATTGGGGTCACCGGGGCCGTAGTTGACCGCGGGGATGCCCAACGCCGCGAAGCGAGCGACGTCGGTCCAGCCGAACTTGGCCCGCACCATCCCGTCTGCGGCGGCTACCAGTGCCGCCGCGGCGGGATGGTGCAGGCCGGGCAGTGCCCCGGCGGCCACGTCGGTCTGCTCCAGGTCCACCGCGAGGCCGTCGAACACCTCATGGACATGATCAAGTGCCGTTCGGGGGCTTCGGTCCGGCGCGAACCGAAAGTTCACCATCACCGACGCCGCGTCGGGAATCACGTTGCCGGCCACGCCGCCGTCGACCCGAACCGCCGACAGGCCCTCCCGATACGTGCACCCGTCGATGTCGACCACCCGGCCCTGGTAGGACGCCAATCGGTCGAGCACCGGCCCGAGCTTGTGAATGGCGTTGTCCCCCAACCAGGACCGCGCCGAATGGGCCCGGGTTCCGGCGACCGAGAGTACGACCCGTAGGGTGCCCTGACAGCCGGCTTCGATGTAGCCGCCGGAGGGCTCGCCGAGGATCGCGACGTCGGCGCGCAGCCAGTCCGGCAGTTCGCGCTCGATCCGGCCGAGTCCGTTGGCGCTGGCTTCGATCTCCTCACAGTCGTAGAGGATCAGCGTGATGTCGTGGACCGGTTCGGCGACGGTCGCCGCCAGGTGCAGGAACACCGCGTCGCCGGACTTCATATCCGAGGCTCCGCAGCCGTAGATGTGGTCGGCGTCGCGCCGGGCCGGCACGTTGTCGGCGATCGGCACGGTGTCGAGGTGCCCGGCCAGGATCACCCGCGACGGTCGGCCGAGATCGGTGCGGGCCAACACCGCGTCGCCGTTGCGGATCACTTCGTAGCCGGTCTGCTCCCGAAGGGCCGCCTCGACCTCATCGGCGATCCGCCGTTCGTCGCGCGAGACACTGGGAATGTCGATCAGCGCGGCGGTCAGCAGATCGGGGTCGGAGCGCAGATCAAGCACAACCGTCCAGGCTAGTACGGTGACCACCGTGACTTCTGCTGCGGGCTTCGGACTGGCCACCATCGCCGAGGACGGCACGGTGCTTGACGCTTGGTTCCCCGAACCGGAGCTCGGGGCCTACAGCCCGTCGGGCACCACCCGCCTGGCCCCGGCCGAGGTTCCCGACACCTTCGCCGCACTGTCCGGCCCGGACCCCGACCGGGGCGTGGAGATCGTGCCGATCCGCACCGTCACCGTGCTCGCCGACAAACCGGCCGACACCTATGACGCCTATCTGCGACTGCACCTGATCTCGCACCGTCTGGTCGAACCACACGGGCTCAACCTCGACGGCGTGTTCGGGGCGCTGAGCAACGTGGTGTGGACCAACTACGGACCCTGCCGAATCGAGGGATTCGAGGAGCTCCGACTGCGGCTGCGCCGGCGCGGCCCGGTGACGGTGTACGGGGTCGACAAGTTCCCGCGGATGGTCGACTACGTGGTGCCGACCGGAGTGCGCATCGCCGACGCCGACCGGGTGCGCCTGGGCGCGCACCTGGCGCCGGGCACGACGGTCATGCACGAGGGTTTTGTGAACTTCAATGCCGGCACGCTGGGCGCCTCGATGGTGGAGGGCCGGATCTCGGCCGGCGTCGTCGTCGGTGACGGCTCCGACGTCGGCGGCGGGGCTTCGATCATGGGCACCCTCTCCGGCGGCGGCACCGAGGTGATCTCGGTGGGCAAGCGCTGCCTGCTGGGCGCCAACTCCGGGCTGGGGATCTCACTCGGTGACGACTGTGTCATTGAAGCGGGGCTCTACATCACCGCCGGCACCAAGGTGACTATGGCTGACGGCGCAACGGTTAAGGCCCGCGAACTCTCCGGCGCCAGTAGCCTTCTGTTCCGCCGCAATTCGGTGACCGGGGCGGTCGAGGTGGTGTCCCGCGACGGCACCGGGATCACCCTCAACGAGGCGCTGCACGCCAACTGACGATTGCGCGCCGGCCGGAAATCGCCCATCCGCACCCGCACCGTCGGCGACGTCGTCACACTTTCACCTGACCGGGTAGTCCCGACAGCCGAGGAGTGCAGCCAATGGTGGAGCAATTCGACGATGTGGTGCTCGGCGGCGGGAAGGGTGGCAAGTCCCTGGCCATGGCGTTGGCCGACGCCGGTCACAACGTAGCCCTGATCGAGAAGGGGCAGATCGGCGGAACCTGCATCAACGTGGCGTGTATTCCTACCAAGACAATGGTTGCCAGCGCGAAGTTGGTTGAGTTGGCCACACGCGCAGCCGATTACGGAGTCACGTTGAACCCACCGCCGGCCGATCTGGCACCGGTGATCGCACGTAAGCGCCGGGTGGTCTCGGCAATGGTGGACACCCACTGGACGTTGTTCACCACTACCGCGAGTCTGACGTTCCTGCTGGGCCGCGGGATGTTCGTCGGTGACCGGACAATCGAGGTCGCGATGACCGACGGCTCGACGCGGGTGGTGCGCGGTGAGCGGGTCTACATCAACACCGGCAGCCACACCACGATCCCGCCCATTCCCGGCCTGGATACCGTCGACTACCTCACCAGCACATCGGTGATGGAACTCGAGGAGTTGCCGGCCCGGCTGGCGATCATCGGCGCAGGTTACATCTCGCTGGAGTTCGCTCAGGTCTTCCGCCGGCTGGGCAGCGAGGTGGTCGTCCTTGGACGCGGTGAACGATTCCTGCCCAACGAGGATCCCGATGTCGCCGCCGAGATCCAGAAAGTGTTGGAAGAAGACGGAATCGAATTCCTCGACAACACCGAGACCGACTCAGTGCGGTCCGGCCCGCTGGGCGTGGACGTCATCTATTCCCGCAACGGCACACCAGCCACGCTGAGCGCCAGCCATCTGATGGTGGCGATCGGCCGTACCCCCACGACCGCCGGACTGGGCCTTGAAGCGGCCGGGGTACGACTGAACCCCAAGGGCGCGATCGCCGTCAACGACCAACTGGAGACCAGCGCCGAAAACATCTACGCCATCGGCGATTGCAACGGCGGACCGCTGTTCACCCACGCATCCTGGGATGACCACCGCATTCTGCTCGCCAACGTGCTCCACAACGCCGGACGCAGCACGGCCGGCCGACTGATGCCGTACACGTTGTTCATCGACCCCGAGTTGGGCCGGGTCGGATTGACCGAAGAGCAAGCCGTGGCAAAGGGTTTCGACGTTGCAGTCGCCACACTGTCGGCTGCCAAAGTGCCGCGGGCCAACACCGCCGGCGAGACCAAGGGCCTGCTCAAGGCTGTCGTCGACCGGCAGACAAGCCAGATTCTGGGCTGCTCGCTGTTCTGCCACAGCGCGGGCGAGGTGATGTCGGTGGTGCAGATGGCCATGATGGGTCAGGTTCCCTATCAGCAGGTCCGCGACACGATCTTCACCCACCCCACCATGGCGGAGTCGCTCAACCTGCTGTTCGCGGAACTGTAGCGAGGCGGGCCGTCAGCCGCCGGACATCAGTTCCCTCTTGATCACCTTGCCCATCGCGTTACGCGGCAGTTCGTCGACGAGCCGGACCTCCCGGGGCCGTTTATGCACCGAAAGCTGTTGGGCCACAAAGTTGCTGAGCTCATCGGGTGCGGCGTCCCCGACGACGAAAGCGACGATCCGCTGGCCGAGATCCTCGTCGGGCAGTCCCACCACCGCTACTTCTGTCACCCCTGGGTGGCCGAGCAGGGCGGTTTCGATCTCACCGGCGCCGATCCGGTAGCCACCGGACTTGATCAGATCCACCGACTCCCGGCCGACGATACGGTGCATCCCGGCGGGGTCGATGACGGCGGCGTCGCCGGTCCGGTACCAGCCGTCCGCGGTGAAAGACGCCGCGGTGGCATCGGGCCGGTTGAGGTAGCCGTCGAAGATGGTCGGTGTCCGGACCTGCAGGCTGCCGAGACTGTCCCCGTCGTGGGGCACCGGGGCACCGTCGTCGCCGGCCAGCCGGGTCGACATCCCATCCAGGGGCATACCCACCCAGCCCGGCCGGCGTTCTCCGTCGGCGCGGGTGCTGACGGTGATCAGGGTCTCGGTACAGCCGTACCGTTCCACCGGGGCGTGCCCGGTCAGTTCGGTCAGCCGGCGGAACACCGGGACGGGCAGCGCGGCGCTGCCGGACACCAGCAACCGGGCTCCTGCCAGCGCCCGGGCCGATCCGGGATCGGCGGCGATCCGCGCCCAGACCGTCGGCACCCCGAAGTACAGCGTGCCGGCCGCCTCGGCGTAGGCCTGCGGGGTGGGCTTGCCGGTATGAATGAACCGGTTGCCCACCCGTAGCGAGCCCAACAGGCCCAGTACCAGGCCGTGCACGTGGAACAGCGGCAGCCCGTGCACCAGGGTGTCCTCCGGAGTCCACTGCCAGGCATCGGCGAGCGCGTCGAGGTCGGCGGCCACCGCGGCGCGGCTGAGCACCGCGCCCTTGGGCGGGCCGGTGGTCCCGGAGGTGTAGATCACCATCGCGGTCGCGTGCGGGGCCGGTTCGGGATAGCGGTGCCAGGACCGGGCGTGCAACCGCACCGGGACGTGCGGCAGTCCGGCCGGGTCGGGCGGCACCCCACCGAGCCAGGCCTGGGCACCGGAGTCGGTCAGAATGTGGGCCTGCTCTGCGGCGCCGACGTCGGCGGAAACCGGCACGAACGGCACCCCGGCGATCAGACAGCCCGTTACGGCCAACACCGTCGCCGGGGTAGGCGTCGCCAAAATCGCGATACGGTGGGCTCCCCCGACCCGCTCGGCGACCGAGGTCGCTGCGCCCACCAGATCACTGCGGGACAGGGTGACGCCGTCGATGCGGACCGCGTCACCGAGGTCGGCTCCGGCGGCCACCGCGGCCGGGTTCAGCGAGGCCAGCAGCACCCCGCGAGGCTACCCGACCCACGAGCTATGTGGACTGGTCAGAGGCCGGTCGAGAAATTTTCCGCCGGTGCGGTAACACTGTGATCGGTGTTACCGATGAGCTATCTGTTATGCCCATCTCGGCGGTTAGGGGCCACCATGCGGAGTGTCGGTCGTGTTCTGGGTGCGCTGAGTATCTCGGTGGCGGGGTTTTTCGCCGTGCCGGGTACCGCGCAGGCGGAAATGGACAACCAGATGAGCCTGGTCGACGG
>NZ_JBILVF010000116.1:0-10941 GCF_044370595.1 Mycobacterium sp. | reverse complement strand
CGCACCACACCGGAGATGCGCTCAGGCTTCTGCACGAAGTTCAATGCTCCCTCGAAGCTCATGGTGCCCTCGAAGGCGGAACCTTCAGCCTTGGTGATCTCCAGGGTCCAGGTCATCGTCCGGAAACTCTCTTTTCTCTCGGCGTGGGCGACTGACGACGCCGCTGCAGGGCCCGTCGAGGGCCCTCAGCGACCACACCCCGCGGTGCAGGTTGCGGTACACCGCGACCCGGGCTGGCCCACGGGTCGCGGCCCTTCAACGGGCTCAGCTGGTTGCGGTGCCGGGCGCCCCGAACGCCCGGTCGACTCGGGAAAGGCGCTGCTTAACCGGTACAATCAGGACCGGCGACGGTCACTTCGGTGGCCGTTGGTTCGCGCTTCGGGTTCATGTTTCGCTACGGATGGCCGAATCCGTCCGGATCGGGGTGGGCCGTCACGGGAAAGGCACCGCGTTGACCGACTCGACCGACGTGACGGGGTCACCCCGGATCCGGATCGCCGTGTTCAGCGGTGTCGGGTTCTCCGCCGAGAGTGGAGTACCGACGTTCCGCGATGACGTGACTGGGGCGGCATCACTTGGTCGAGGAGGTCGCCCCCAAGGACGGGCACCGGGCGGTGGCGGCGCGGTCAACTACACCGACGTCACCGTGATCACCCAGAACGTCGACGACCTCCATGAGTGGGCGGGTAGCCACCCGGTGCATCACCTGCATGACAGCCTGGCCGAGTCTCTGCAGCGGCGGCTGCCCGAACTCCTGCCGCATCGGTGACGGACGGCGCTGGGCCGTCGCTGCCGGCTGCCGCAGATCTTACCGGCGAGGCTATCGTCCGGCACTTGAGTCTCGCCGACCGGGTACGGGTCGAACATCTCGGGGACAGCCGGGACGGCCGGCCAATTCAGATGGTGTCCATCGGTGAGGGTCCGCATTCGGCGTTGATCGTCGGCGCCCCGCACCCCAACGAGCCCACCGGATGCCTGACCGTGCTGCGGATGCTGGCGCACCTGGCCGATTCACCCGGCCAGGTGGGCGACGAATTGGCCTGCTGGGAGTGGCATTTCATCCCTGCGATCGACATCGACGGGATCGCACTCAACCAAGGATGGTTCGGAGCCTCGCCCGATCTGGGCGCCTATCTCACCCATTTCTTCCGACCGCCGTTTCGGCTGCAGCCCGAGTACAGCTTCCCGATCGAACTGCCGCAATATCAATTCCGGCAAAGCACACCGGAAAACCTCTGCTGGCAAAGGGCACTGGAGATCACTCGACCGCGATTGCAGTGTGCGCTTCACGGCGCAGATACCGGTGGGGCATTCTTCATCCTCAGCGAGGACCACCCCGGACTCGCCGACGAACTCGCCGGACTCCCAGGCCGCTTCGGCGTCTCTCTGAACGAGGTCGGCGAGCCGCTGGCCGAGATGGCGGCCTACCGGCCCGGGATGTTCTCCTTCCCGTCCATCCCGGACATCCTCGCGCGTGAAGTCCCGACCGGTTCAGCTCCGGGATCGTCCTGGCAGGCTGGAGACTCCAGCGCCGACTTCGCCAGGGAACGTTTCGGCACATACAGCATGACGTGCGAGGTTCCGCTGTGGCGCGACGCGCGAGAGGGCAAGACGGCGCCGTCGGACCGCACCCTCGGCGAAGTGTTCGACGAGAGGATCTTCCTGCTGCGGGAGGAGGTCACGCTGGTCGGTCAGTGGTTACCCGCACTGGCACCGCTGAACAACTCATTTCAGGCCGAGTCCATCGTGGCCTCTTTGGCGGACTCCGTACCCGCGGCCGTCGGCACCATCTCAGCGCTGGAGAAGACACGACCGTCTGGTTCGGCCGACCGCCGGCTTGCCGTGCGGGAACTCGTCTGGTTCGAAGCAGGAACATACGCACTGCGCATCCCGGCACTACTGCTCCGACTGGCACGGATCACTCAGACCCTCGAGGCGCAGAGTGCCGCCCGCACCGTGCTCGAGGCACGACTGGCCGCTTACCGCCGCGCGACTGCATTGTCGGCGATCCCGCTCACCCAGACGACCGGCCTACAGATGGCCGCAGTCATGGCCGCAGCACGGTTGCTCGGCTCCGAGGGTTGCGCTTAGCCGGCTTTCCTCGCGCGGCCGACGGCCACCTCGGAGACGCCGCCGGCGGCTGCCGCGGGCTGTGGACTCATGACACCCGCTTCCTGGCGGTCAGCCGCGCCCACACCCACGTCAGCGGAACGTCGCGGCCGGTGGCCAGATACTCCACGGTGGATGGGTAATGACAGATCTCGCGTACCCTCGCCAACCCGGCGGGCTTGCCCACGAGCAGCACCTGATCGTCGAGGGCCAGTGGGATGTCCTCGGGGGGCATGAATTGCGGTTCGCCGGCGCGGACGAGCACCAGGGCCGCCACGGGCAGTGTTGATTCGCGGTCATCGGGCTGCAGCATCAGGGTCCGCAAGGTTAGGGCCTGCCCCCGCGTCAACCAGTTGGCGATGGCCGGAGTCTCTCTGGCGGACAGCGTGATCACGTCGCGTTGCGGAGTGTGGTCTCCGCAACGCCCCTGCAGGTGGTCGCGTACCGCCACCGCCCACTGCTCATCCTGGGTCAACACATGCTCGGCAAAGCTCCAGAAGACGGGGGTCACAATCCGGGCGAGCACCTCGCGGGCGATGACTTCGGTGTCGATGTAGACCGACTCGATCCGCATCGCGTCCAGTAGGGCTTTCCGTGCGTTCGTCTCCTGCCGGAGCACCAGGTAGACATCGGGATTGGCGTGCCGGGCATGTTCGGCCATGGCGATGTTCAGTGTTTCGTTGGCCGTTCCGGCGATGAATCCCACCGAGCCGGACACGTCGGGGTCCGCGTCGGTGGCATCGACCAGTTCGACGGCGACCCCGATGGCCGCGAGATCGTTGACCACCGCATCGGCGAACTCGCCCTCGGCGCAGACCACCCATCTGCGTGCGGCGAGATCCCTTCGGACGGGCTGAAGTTGCTCTTGATCGTTGTCCATCAACCACCGCAGCAGTTGGTGGTTGACCGGTCGCTGGATCGACAGGGCCAGGTAGTCACCGAAGCGGTCGTCGGCGTTGATCGCCGACCCCGGAGCGAAGTGCTCCATGCGGGTGCGGGTGCGGCGCGCAGCGCAGCGGCCGAGAACCGGGAGGTCCGGTCGCAGCAGGGACGCCGCCATCACCACCGCCAGGTTGGTCTCATCGTCGTCGGTCAGCGCCAGCACACCCTCACACTCGCGGTGCCCGAGGCCGGCCATACCGAGCACCGCCGGGGTGGCGCAGTCGCCTTGGACGGCGGGGACCTCGAAGCTCAGTTGTTCGGACACCAGCGACTGCACCGCGTCCTCCCGCGCGTCGATGACGACGAAACGGCGGTAGTGATCGTCGAGTTCGGCTCCGACGATCCGGCCGGCATTTCCGTATCCGGCGACGATGACGAAGGGTTCGACAAGACGGCGAACCTGACGCCGGAACTGCTGGGCGGCGACGGCGGCCTGAAAGGGCGCACCCTGGACGAGTGCGAAGAACACCGCGATCGTGTAGGCCCAGCCGATGACGAGCAGAAAGATCGACATCGTCAGCCACATCCGCTGCGGGTAGCTGAAGGGGTAGGGCGCCTCGGTGTAGCCGACCGTGGTCAGCGTGATCGTCATCTGGTAGAACGCGTCGAATATGTTCAGCCGGTAGGGGTTTCCGTCGGGGTCCACGCCGGGCATTAACATCATCCCGGCCGTGCAGAAGGCGAAGGTCGTGACGACGAACAGCAGCGGCAGCCTCATCCGCCGCATGATCAAGAAGATCACCTCATTGGTCGGCGCCGATGCCGGGATGTGGTTCGGCGTGGTCTGTCCGGTCATCCGTTTCCGGGACCACAGGCGGAACGGGTGCGGCGGGTTGGGCATTGAGCTAGCGGCGGCGGAACGTCGCCGTCTCGATGACGAGCAGCGTCACCGAAACCAGGTTTGCCAACAGCGCCCCGCCCGACAGCGAGACCACACTCGCGGTGGCGTGTCCGTCGAGTCCTTGCTCGGAAACCTGGGTGGCCCACACCCACATGCCCGCCGCGGCAGCGAGTTGAAGCAACGCGACCAGACTGGTCGCCAGCTGGACCGCGCCGAGTTGGGTGTTGTCACCGAACTTCAGGATCGTCGTGATCAGGGCGACGAAGAGGGCGAGGAACAACTCCCAGGAGTTGTGGGCTTCGGGGTCGCTGATGGGGCCCACGAAGAAGCCGAAGTTCAGGGTCGCCGCCAGCAACACGAAAAAGCCGAAGACCACCTTCTCAAGGTTCACATCGGCAGCCTAGCGGGGCGCGTGTCGGCTCAGGCCGGCTGTTTGTCCAGGAAGTCGTCGATCATCGTCCACGTGGTGGCCGCCGCTGAGCGCCCGGTCAGGACGCCCAGGTGCCCGCCCGGTGCGGTCTCCAGCCGCACCGTCGGCGAGTTCGGCAGCAATTGGCCGACGTGGTGGGCGACCTCGACGGGCACGAGTACGTCGGAGGCGCCGGCCACGTTCAGCACCGGAACCCGGATATCGGCGAGTTTGACCAGTTTGGTGGGGCCCTGGACGGTCCCGTCGGCCAGATCGTTCTGCTGGACGAGCCGCTGGTAGACCTGCAGCGTCGCCCGACCCGGATAGGCGAGCATGCTGTTCATCAGCCCGTCGACCGCCTCGACATGGGCGAGGAACTCGCGATCGTCGCGGTGCTTGAGCAGGGTGATCGGCTTCTTCAGATACGTGGTCAGCGAGGTGGCCTTGAAAGCGGGGCCGACGATCTGGGCCGGCAGACCGCCGAGCACCTTCAGGCCGGTCCCGATGATGCGGCCACCGGTGTACTTGCCCGCTTTGCGGATCGGGGCGATCATCTGGTGCTTGCTGAGGTCGAAGGGGCTGGCGACCATGACCACCGATTTGATCGGCAACTCGCTGTACGCGGCGGTGGTCAGGATGGAGATGACGCCGCCGAGGCACCAGCCGATCAGGTGCACCGGTTTGCCGCCGGAATCCTCAGATACCTTGCGGATCGCATTGGGCACCACCTCCGAGACCCAGAACTCGATCCCGAGATTGCGGTCGGCCAGACCGATCTCGCCGTAGTCCACCAGATAGGTGGGGCGACCGGACTTCAGCAGATGCTCGGTCAGCGAGCATCCGCGCCGCAGATCGAAGCAGACTGACTGCGACCCCAACGGCGGCACCAGCAGCACCGGGTCACCGCTGAGCGGTTTGTCCACCGGAAGGTAGCGATGCAGGGTCGCCTTGTGGCCCTCGTCGATGACCTCAGACGGCATCCGGGTGGTGTCGGCGATACCACCCTTGACCATGAAGTCATACATGTTGGAGACCGCTTGGCGGCGTTGCTCCAACGTCCGGTTCTTGTCGAAGAAAGAACTCATGTCCCGAGGATACGGGCACTACACACCCTCATGAGGGCCTTTCACCGGCGCGCTGGACGTTGACCGGCCATGTTCGCCGGCAGCGGAGCTAGCCGCCCGCCTCGATGGACGCGACCCGTTCATCGGCTTGCGACCCGCAGAGTGGTTGCAGGTCGAAGCCGGAGGAGACCAGCGCGGTGATCCGCTGCGCGAGGTCACCGGAATCGACGTGGGCCTGCAGGCTTCGGCCGGGACACGCCGTCCCCGAGGCCACCTCCTGATGGCTGGCCAGGGTGTCCACTCCGATACCGAAATTCTCGGTGGCCCAGGCGAAGACCAGTGCCGCACCGTTGAGTTGGGCCGCGCTGACGGTCTCTTGATCGAAGTCGCCTTCGCACAACACCAGAAAGTGTCCGGTGGTGTCGTAGTTGGTGGCGGTGTCACCGGCGATGGCGGTGTCGCGGAGGGCGAAGATGTTGCCGTTGCGGTCCACGGCCATGTGGTAGGCGATGTCCACCCAGCCCCGGTCGTCTTGATGAAAGCGCTGGTGCTGCTGCAGGCGGGCGATGATCGCAGAGTTGTCCGGAAGCGCCACCGCCGAATGGTGGATGGTCATCCGGGTGATCGTCTGGGGCCGGCCGCCGGGCAGGGCCGGGCGGGCGCCCCAGGCCTGCCGGCACAGGATGACCCCGGACGGGACCGGTGCGGCCTGCGCCTGCCGGGCATGAGTGCCGACGACGGAGGCCAACCCCATGCCGCCGGCGCAGGCCAGCAGTTGGCGTCGGCTCAGGCCGGTGGCAGGAGGCTTCTGTGCGGACTCCACGGCTGCCACGATAGAGGCTTGGGCCGGAAATTCCGGATCGAAGGAGTCCCCCGTGAGCCTGCATCTGTCTGACGAACAGAACACCATGATCGCCACCATCAGAGAGTTCGCGGCCAGGGAGTGCGGCGGTCGGGAGCAGCGACTGGCCCTGACCAACGGCGGCACCACGCATCACAGCGTCGAGATGGCCCGCAAACTGGCCGACCTCGGATTCCTCGGGCTGTCGATCCCCGAGCAGTACGGCGGCGCCGGTGGTGGTCTGTTCGACGCCTGCCTGGTCATCGAGGAACTGGCCTACAACCAGATCCCGGTATCCAGCTTCGGCGTCACGATGATCGTCGCGCACATCTACCTCAACTTCGCCTCCGAGGATCTGAAGAAGGAGATCCTCGGCGCGGTTGTCTCGGGCACCCCGACCGCGGTGGCGATGTCCGAGCCGGGATCGGGATCCGACGTCGCCTCGCTGCGGTGTAAGGCTGAGAAGGTCGACGGCGGCTACCGGCTCAACGGCCAGAAGATGTGGATCTCCAACGCCCACATCTCCGAGCACATCCTGCTGGTGGCCCGCAGTTCCGATAGCGGTGACAAGCATCGGGGCATCACCATGTTGTCGGTGCCGACCAGCACCCACGGCATCGAGATCCGTCCGATCCCCACGATGGGCGCGGAAGTCAACGACGTGTTCTTCACCGACTGCGAGGTCGGGGAGGAGCGAATCGTTGGAGTCGAGGGCCAGGGGTGGTCCCAGCTGATCGCCGGGTTGAACACCGAGCGGGTCATCGTGGGGGCGCTGGCGCTCGGGCAAGCACGCCGCTCGTTTGACGACACGCTGAACTACGTGAAAACCCGCCATCAGTTCGGCCGCCCGGTAGGGACCTTCCAGGCGCTCTCACACCGGCTTGCGGACTTGGCGACCGAGATCGAATGCACTCGGCTGCTGGTCCATGACATCGCTCAACGGGTCGATGAGAACCCAGGCAAACTCATGCCCCGGGAGGCGTCGATGGTCAAGCTCAAGGCCACCGAATTGGCCAAGGAGGCTGCGCTGCAGGGCATTCAGATGATGGGCGGAATGGGTTACGCCACCGAAGGGGGAATGGAGGAGCAGTTCCGCGCCGCGGTGGTCGGCACCATCGCCGGCGGCAGCAGCGAGATTCAACGCGACATCATCGCCAAGACCTTGGGGTTGTAGTGACGGCGGACGGCTGCCGTGCGGACAAGCCCGGCGGCGCGGCTGGAACTCTGACGGCCGCACGTCGTTCGCTGTTGACGCGTCGAGTCCGCCTGTTGGTGGCCGCGACGATCACCTACAACGTGATCGAGGCGGCGGTGGCGCTCACCGCGGGTGTACTCGCATCGTCGGCGGCGTTGATCGGGTTCGGCCTGGATTCACTGATCGAGGTGGCCTCCGCGACCGCGGTGGCCTGGCAGTTCGCCGGACAGGATCCCCAGAACCGGGAGCGGACGGCGTTGCGGATCATCGCCGTCTCGTTCTTCGCGTTGGCCGGCTACGTCACCGTCGAGTCGTTGCGCGCTCTGTTCGGCGATGCGGAGGCGAAGCCATCCACGCCCGGGATTGTGCTTGCCGCAATATCGCTGGTGGTGATGCCGGTGCTGTCCTACGCCCAACGTAGGACCGGCCGGGAACTCGGTTCGCTCAGCGCCGTCGCCGACTCCAAACAGACCCTGCTGTGCACCTACCTGTCCGCGGTGCTGCTCGTGGGACTGCTGCTGAACAGTCTGTTCGGGTGGTCGTGGGCGGATCCCCTGGCCGCTCTGGTGATCGGCGCGGTCGCGGTCCGCGAGGGCCGGGAGACCTGGCGCGGCCGGCACTGCTGCTAGGCCCGCGCCCGCGAACCGGACCCGGACCTGGATCTGGACCCGGAGTGGCGGGTGCCCGCGCCCAGGCCGTCGTGACGGCGGTAGGTCCGGTCACCGCCGTGGTGCCTGATGGCCTGAGCAGAGAACATCTCGATGTTGTACCGGCCTACGGTCTCCCACACCCGGCTCAGGCCCGGCACCACCCGCATCGGGTAGCGCAGGGCGAAGTTGGTGGCCGCGAACCCCGCCACCATCAGTTGCGCCAGTTTGTTGTCGGGCAGTTCCAACGCCTCAGCGTTGGACGGCCCCAGGATCAATCTGCTATAGGCACAGAGGAATTCGGTGGTGACGGTCCGGGCGAACTGTGCGGCGGGATGGCGGCTGTGGCCGATGGCCAGCGGGCCCACCGCCGAACGCAGCGCATGACCCAACCGGGTGGAGTCCTCGTCGGGCCGGAACTCGTAGTCGGCCTGCAGCCACATCAGCCGCCAGGTGTCGGCTTCGTCGGCCGGCAGCAATTCGGCGTCGACCCCGAGCAGGAAGCCGACGTAGCGCCAGAAGTGGAAGAGCGCATCCTTCTCGCGGCGGCTGAACCGGACGCCCAATGCCTGCGAGCCGAGCACATTGCCCATCGAGAACAGCATCAGCGTGCCGGCCATCGTCGACTGGTTGACCGGGTGATCCCACTGATCGAAATCCCAGTCGGGCCGGCGTGACATGCCGGCGCGAACCATGGCGTGCATGAGCCTGACCCGCAGGGTGCTGGTGAAGCCGGGGGCGAAGCGTTCCAAGGCCCCCGGCGCGGTGACGTCGACGGTCCAGGTCAGGGTTTCGGCCAGCCGGCGCGGCGCCATGGCCTCCAGATCTCCGGTGGCGACCAGGGTTTTGTCGGCCCGCGATGCCAGGTAACCGCCCATCAGGGAGAACATCGACATCGCGGTGAAGCTGGGGATCATCCCGATGCGTGCCGAGACCCGGACGGCGTGGTCCAGTTTCTTCTGGTCGACCCAGTACGGCCGGGCATCGACCGAGGCGAAGAACGCGACCAACTCGGGCATCGGATCGTCGACGGCCTCGATTCCCTGCTCGACCGCTGTCTCGAACTGGGCCCGGCCGACCCCGGCGGGCAGCCGGCGGAAAGCCGACACCAGGTCGTCGGCCAACGGGTCGCCCATCTGGGTGAAGCGCTGATAGCTCTCACGCTGGTCAGCGGTCGGCCGGATATCGCCCGGTGCGAGTATTCGCAACCCGATGTTGAACGGAAACTCCCGAAACAACGGGGGATCCACCACTGCGGTCACAGCACCTCCCAGACCCGTGAGCCCCGGTGTCAGCAAATTGTGGACTCAGGTGTGTCCAGATTAGTCGGGGGTCGTGAGAAGGCGGGTGGAATCGGGGGCGTGCCGCCTCAGGATCCCAGCGCCGGTCCCGTGCGATCGACTCCCACGTCGGACTTCCTATTGTGGAGCGATGCGGTGCTACCGATGAGCTGGCAAGCCCTGCAGCCCTATCTGGTCGCGCTGGCGATCGGTCTGCTTCTGGGCTTCGAACGCGAGCGCAGTCACAACCGCACGCTGTCTGCCGGGTCCCGCTCCTTTGCGCTGCTGGCACTGCTGGGCGCGGTGGCCGCCACCTTCGGGCCGTGGGCGGTGATCGCCGGACTGGTCGGCGTTGCCGCGCTGATGGCGCTGGCCTACTTCCGCACCAGTGCCGAGGATCCGGGCACGACCACTGAGATCGCCGCTGTCGTCGCCTTCCTGCTCGGCGCGCTGGCCTACAGCCGACCGGCAATCGCCGTCGCGCTGGCCGTGGTCGTCGTCGGTCTGCTGGTCTCCAAGTCACGCATCCACCGCTTTGCCCGCGACATCGTCACCGAGGTCGAGATGGAAGATGCGATCAAGTTTTTCGTGGTGGCGTTCGTGGTGCTGCCACTGCTGCCCGATCAGCCGATGGGTCCCTACGGTGTGCTCAATCCCGCCAAGGTCTGGCTACTGGTGGTGTTACTCACCGGCATCGGCTGGTTGGGTTACGTCGGTGTGCGGGCACTGGGTGCCGAACGTGGGCTACTGGTCACCGGTCTGGCGGGCGGCTTCGTCTCGGCCAGCGCGACCACCGCGTCGATGGGCCGGCTCAGCCGCACCGCCGGTGTGCGGGCTCCGCTGGCCAGTGCGCTGGCCGCCAGTCTGGCGACGTTCGTGCAACTGGTCATCGTGATCGGCTACGTCGCCCCGGCGGTGCTGCGGCGGTTGTGGCCTCCGGTGCTGGCCGCGGCGGTGGTGCTCATCGCGGTGGCGGCCTACGTCTACCGGGGGGCCCACCGTGAAGACCACGCCGAGCCCGAAGCCGACCGGGCCCCCGCGGCTCGTCCCTTCGCGCTCAAGCCCGCGCTGATCCTCGCCGCGGTGCTGGTGTTCGCCTTGCTGCTGGGACGTTGGGGCGCAGACGTTCTCGGTCCCCAGGGTGCCGTACTGGGTGCTTTCGGGGCGGGCCTCGCCGACGCGCACGCCGGGTCGGTCGCTGCGGCGACCCTGGCCGCCAAGGGCGACATCGGCGTTAACACCGCACTGGTCGCGATCGCCGCCGCCCTGGGATCAAACACACTGGTGAAGATCGCACTCGCCTTCAGTTCCGGGGGCCGACGCTTCGGCCTGGCATTCGTGGCCGGTATGGCCGCACCGGCACTGGTCTTCGCTGTGGCATTGACCGCTGTCTTGCGCTAACGGCGGTTACGGACTTCGGTCGTGGCTTCCCGTCGTCGGCGGCGCCAGTTCGTCGAGTTCGGATGCCCGGACCGTGTCGTAGCCGGCCGGTAAGTGGTCAGGCGGTTCAATGCGCAACTTGTGCGCCACCGGCACGTCGGTCGAGGAGTGCAAGATGATCGACAGTGCGATGGTGACGGCGATCAGATCAAAGAGTTTGTCCCCGTTGGGGA
>NZ_JBILVF010000248.1:0-2940 GCF_044370595.1 Mycobacterium sp. | reverse complement strand
CGACGGCCGGGGTCAATCGCTGGCCGACCACTCCGGAAATGAAATCCAGAATCACCGGATCCGTTGCAAGTCTGATGACTTCGGGGGCGATCGTTCCGTTGTAAGCGAGGTCGCGGAGTGCGTCGAGAAGAATAGGGGCGACCGCATCGTTTACTACGGTAGGCAGCCCGAAGTCCGACACGAGTCTGGAGGCGAGCGGCGAGAGAATCGGCCTCCAGACGTTGTCCCACAACCAGTTGTCGACAAAGGACATGGTCACGTCAAATTCTTCGACGACGTAGTCGATCGTGCCGACGATGCTTTCGACCGTGAGGTTCAGGTAATCGCCGACGGCGAAGGCCACTTGCAAGAAAAGCGTGGCCAAGTCCTCCTCGACTGACGCTGCCGCCAACGGGACTCCGACCACGGCCCTGCTGCTCAGCGCTTTGCCCGCTCCGAGGTTGGCCGAACCCTCCAGCAAGCTAACGACGCGGCCGTCGGTCCCGGCACTGCCGCCGTCGCCCATCAACAGCCCGGCACGGCCACCGTCGCCGCCCTTGCCCCCGGCATCCGGGCCGTCTCCGCCCCAGCCACCTCGACCGCCATCACCAATGAGGCCGGCCTCGCCGCCGCTCCCGCCGGCCCCTCCGGATCCGCTCAGGGACCCGCCGTTGCCACCTCGTCCCCCGGCGCCGCCGTCGCCTTTGAGCGACAGCTTCCCGGCGTCACCGCCGCTCCCGCCGGCACCTCCGTCACCGGTGGCCTCCACGGCGTCGGCGCCGCTGCCGCCGGCTCCACCGTTGCCTGTTAGCAGGCCGCCGCGGCCCCCGTCGCCGCCTTTGCCTTCGTTGACCCCGGCGACCCCGTCGCCACCCGCGCCGCCGCTGCCGAACCACCCGGCCGCACCGCCGTTACCGCCGTTGAAACCGTTGCCGCCGTTGCCGATAAGCCCGGCCCTGCCGCCGTCGCACGCCCCGCTGGCGCAAGCCCCTTCGTACTTGGTGTAGCTGTAGCCGTTGCCGAACAGAATCCCGGCATCGGGGTTCTCGGCGGTACCGTCGCCGACGAAGATGCGGATGATCCGCGCCACGACGGGGGCGGGGGTGCCCAGGGGCGGCGCGACGAGGGCGTTGGCCGGATCGGCAGGCTCGCCGGTGGTCGCCGCGGTCTTCTGCGTGACGACGGTGCCGGTTCCGGACAGTTCACGGCGGCTCAGCGCCGCCGCCGCCCAGGCGAACGGGGCCGCGACCGGAGCAGACGGACCGCGGTCTCCGGCCAGCCACGCCAGCAATCCGGTATCGGCGTCCGACACCGCGGCACGCGCCGGGGCCGCGGTCATCACGGGGGTCGGTGGCGGCGCGGCCGCAATCGGGGCGGCGGGTGCAATCGCGGCGACCGCCGGAACAGCGGCAGCCACCGAAGCGCCGTCCCGAGCCCAGCCCGGTACCTCCGTCGCCTCGGGCGCCAGGGCCGTGACCAGGGCCGGGACCATGGCAGCTCCCGCCTCTCGTGATGCTTCCGGAACCCCGGCTGAGGTGGACGCCGGGGTTTCCGAGTCGGCCGGGCGCACAGCCTCGGAGCGCAGTGCTGGGTTGCGTCGACTTGACGCTGGGCCGGGTTCCTCGATGCTGTCCGGCTCCGAGGGTGCGCGGCCCGCCCGCGCCGTCTCCGTTTGCGGAGCCGACGAGGCCTCCGACCGGCGGCCGCGGTGGGGGTTGGCCGAACCACGCGGCCGTTCGCCCGCCGCGTCGGCGGGCGCCTCGGTCGACTGCACGGCACCGGACGTATTCGACGAGGCGTCTGATTCGGTTTCCGCCGCGGCCACCGGTGACAGCCCGCCGACCATGCCCCCGACGCCAAGTGCCACCGCCAAAGCACCGACTCGACCGACGTAGTTCGCCGGCCGTGGCGCCGAAGCCAAGATCCAGGCGCCGGTCCGGTCGTTGACCATTCGCAGGGAGTCGGCGCCCATGCGGTGCCGACTGCCGAATTCCCGCCGGTGCCGGCCGGTCCTTCTCTCTTCGGGAACGGACATCGCGACTGCCTCCGGTGGGTGGATCGGTCCGAGCATGCCGTGCACCTCCACCACAGCAGCGTGTGACGTGGGTTACATCCGGTGGGGGAATGTTAGCGACGGCGCCTATCACGATCAACTCTGGGGATAACGCGCTTCCGGGGAGCCGATTCCCTTTGCCGATACAACGCGTGACTAAAGTCCCTGCCGGTCATCCGAGGGAACCGAAACATCGGGCTGTGTCCGGTTCTAAGTCCGCTGTCGGACACCCGAAGCACTATCGTTGTAAGGCGAGCCCGCGCGGGTTGGGCCCCGAAGGAGAAGACCTCAATGCGAATCACCGAAACCAAGCGCACCGGCAGCTGCACCTGCCGCTGCAACGCCTGCAAGAGCCAGGCCCACTGCCGCAACATCGGCAGCGGTTGCCGCGTCAAGCTCTGACCGGCAACACCATGTGACACGAACTCCGGCACCAGCTTCGAGGCGATGCCGGAGTTCGTCGCGTGGAGGGATTGGAGGTCACGGTATCGACAGGGCGATCCCGTCGAGGATGTCGTGCTCGCTGACCACCAGATCGCGGATGTCGGCGCGCTGGGCAAGGGCGGCGGCCAACTCCTCAACGACGATCGCCCCGCCGCCGATCACATCCACGCGGCCCTCGTGCATGGGACCCAGCGCGGCCCGCTGCTGTCGGGTCATGCCGATGAGCTCTTCGCATACCGCCAGCAGATCAGCCGATACCACCCGCGACAGGTGGATGGCGTCCGAGTCGTAGAAGGCCAGCCCGTGCGCCAGCGCGGCGATCGTGGTGAAGGTGCCGGCCACCCCGACCCAGGTGCGGGTGTGTTGGACCGGTACCGCCTCCAGGGCCTCGGCCAGACGCTCGCGGACCACCTCGCGCGCAGCGGCGATCTCCTCGGCAGTGGGCGGATCGGAATGCAGGCAGC
>NZ_JBILVF010000247.1:0-2946 GCF_044370595.1 Mycobacterium sp. | reverse complement strand
TCCAACCTGTGAACTCCCCCAGGGCTGGAAGGCAGCAAGGGTCAACGGGCTCTGGCGGGTGCGCGGGGTCCCCTTCTTCGGAAAGGCCCGGCGGTGTCGTTTCAATCCCTTAGGCGCGACGAGTTGCGAATCCGGCATGACGAGTTGCGGTGCACCTACGCCGACCTTCAGGGCAAGAAACTCGCCCTGGACCTCACTCGCGGCAAGCCGTCGGCGGAGCAACTCGACCTGTCCAACGCCCTGCTGGAACTGCCCGGCAACGGGGACTTCCGCGACTCCGAGGGAACCGACACTCGCAACTACGGCGGCCAGCACGGTCTGCCCGGCCTGCGCGCGATCTTCGGTGAACTGCTCGGCGTCCCGGTGCCCAACCTGATCGCCGGCAACAACGCCAGTCTGGAACTGATGCACGACGCCGTGGTGTTCTCGATGCTGCACGGCGGGGTGGACTCGCCGCGGCCCTGGGTGCGCGAACCGGTGGTGAAGTTCCTGTGCCCGTCGCCCGGCTACGACCGTCATTTCGGGATCGCAGAGAACCTGGGTATCGAGATGATCACCGTGCCCATGCGCGACGACGGCCCCGACGTCGACCTGGTCGAGGAACTCGTGGCCGTCGACCCGGCCATCAAAGGCATGTGGTGCGTCCCGGTGTTCTCCAATCCGACCGGTGCGGTGTACTCGTGGGAAGTGGTTCGCAGACTGGTTCAAATGAAAACCGCCGCAACGGATTTCCGGCTGTTCTGGGATAACGCCTACCCGGTGCACACACTGACGGCGGAATTCCCACGGCAAGTTGACGTGCTCGGCTTAGCGGCTGCCGCCGGGAATCCTCATCGGCCCTACGTATTCGCCTCCACCTCCAAGATCACCTTCGCAGGCGCCGGGGTGAGCTTCCTGGGCGGATCGCTGGGCAACATCGCCTGGTATCTGCAGCACGCGGGCAAGAAGTCGATCGGTCCGGACAAGGTCAACCACTTGCGGCACTTGAGGTTTCTGCGCGACGCCGACGGGGTGCGTCGCCACATGCTGCGCCACCGGGAGGTGCTGGCGCCGAAATTCGAACTGGTTGCCGACATTCTGGACAAGCGGCTGTCGGAGTCGAAGATCGCGTCGTGGACCGAGCCGAAGGGCGGCTACTTCGTCAGTCTCGACGTGCTGCCGGGCACCGCCAAGCGCACCGTCGCCCTGGCCAAGGACGCCGGCATCGCCGTCACCGCGGCGGGCGCCTCGTTCCCGTACGGGAAAGATCCCGATGACGCCAACATCCGCGTCGCCCCGAGTTTCCCGACCCTGGCCGACCTGTCCGAGGCCATCGACGGACTGGCGACGTGTGCGCTGCTGGCGGCGACGGAGAAACTGCTGGACAACGAATCCGTCAGCCAGGGTGGGTAGCCTTCCGACGTGGCGCTCTACCGCAAATACCGGCCGGCGACGTTCGCCGAGGTGGTTGGCCAGGAGCACGTCACCGAACCGCTGTCGACGGCGCTGTCGGCAGGGCGGATCAATCACGCCTACCTGTTCTCCGGGCCGCGCGGGTGCGGCAAGACGTCGTCGGCGCGCATTCTCGCCCGGTCGCTGAACTGCGAGCAGGGGCCGACCCCGACGCCGTGCGGCGCGTGCGATTCGTGCTTGTCTCTGGCGTCCAGTGGCGGAGAGTCGATGGACGTCGTCGAACTCGACGCCGCCAGCCACGGCGGCGTGAACGACACCCGTGAACTGCGCGATCGCGCCTTCTACGCACCTGCCCAGTCGCGCTACCGGATATTCATCATCGATGAAGCGCATATGGTCAGCAAGGAGGGCTTTAACGCACTGCTCAAGATCGTTGAGGAACCTCCCGAGCATGTGATCTTCGTGTTCGCCACTACCGAACCCGACAAAGTGCTGGCGACGATCCGCTCGCGCACCCACCACTATCCGTTCCGCCTGCTGGCACCTCGCACCATGCGGAGCTTGGTGGAGAAGATCCTCGCCTCGGAGAACGTCGAGGTCGACGAGGCCGTCTTCCCCCTGGTGATCCGGGCCGGTGGCGGTTCACCGCGCGACACGTTGAGTGTGCTCGACCAGTTGCTGGCCGGGGCCGAGGACAACCGGGTCCACTATCAACGGGCGCTGGCGTTGTTGGGGGCTACCGACATCGCCCTGATCGACGATGCAGTGGACGCGCTGTCCGCCGGGGACGCCGCTGCACTGTTCGGTGCGGTCGAGTCGGTCATCGACGCCGGGCACGACCCGCGTCGTTTCGCCCTGGATCTTCTGGAGCGGTTCCGGGACCTCATTGTGCTGCAGGCTGTTCCGGATGCCGCCAGCCGCGGCGTGGTGGATGCACCCGGTGACGTGCTGGAGCGGATGCGGGATCAGGCCGGACGAATCGGGTCGGCGACGCTGGCCCGCTACGCCGAGGTGGTCCACGCCGGGCTGGGGGAGATGCGCGGGGCCACCGCTCCCCGGCTGCTCTTGGAGGTGGTCTGTGCCCGGCTGCTGTTGCCGTCGGCGTCGGACACCGAATCGGCCCTGCTGCAGCGCATCGAACGCATCGAGACCCGGCTGGACATCTCCATCCCGGCCGGTGAGGCCGCCGCGAGTGCTTCGCCGGTGAGCGGTAAGCAGTACGTGCGCAAGACGCAGACTGCCTCGCCCGCGGCGCCCGTTGCCGCGCCCCCGCCCGTCGAGAAGCCCCCGCCCGTCGAGAAGCCCCCGCCCGTCGAACCCCCGCCACTCGAGCGCCCGCCCGCGGAGAAGGCTGCCCCCGCCGCGCCCCGACCCGCTGCGGAGGCGCCGCCCGTCCCACCCGCCGCGCCCCGACCCGCTGCGGAGGCCTCGCCCGTCGCGCCCGCCGCGCCCCGACCCGCTGCGGAGGCCTCGCCCGTCGCGCCCGCCGCGCCCCGACCCGCTGCGGAGGCCCCGCCCGTCCCACCCCCGCCCGTCCCACCCCCGCCCGTCCCG
>NZ_JBILVF010000115.1:0-11040 GCF_044370595.1 Mycobacterium sp. | reverse complement strand
GCCAGACTCTCGGTGAAGCGGTGTTCTCCACCGGGATGTCGGGCTACCAGGAAACTCTCACCGATCCCAGCTACCACCGTCAGATCGTGGTCGCCACCGCCCCGCAGATCGGCAACACCGGGTGGAACCAGCAGGACAGCGAGAGCCGCGGCGAACGAATCTGGGTGGCCGGCTATGTGGTGCGCGACCCCTCACCGCGGGCATCGAACTGGCGGGCCACCGGAACCCTCGACGAGGAACTGGCCCGCCAGGGGATCGTCGGTATCGCCGGGGTCGACACCCGCGCGATCGTGCGGCGTCTGCGCACCAAAGGGTCCATGCGGGCCGGTGTGTTCTCCGGTCCGGCACTGGCCGAGCACGCCGAACTCGTCGACCGGGTCCGCAACCAGCCGTCGATGCTGGGGGCAGACCTGTGCGGCGAAGTCAGCACCAGCGACGGCTACATCGTCGAACCCGACGGTGCGCAACGGTTCACCGTCGTCGCTTTGGACCTGGGTATCAAGACCAACACCCCCCGCAACTTCGCAGGCCGCGGCATCCGCACCCAGGTGCTGCCCTCGACGGCCACATTCGAGCAGATCGCCGACCTGGCACCCGACGGGGTCTTCCTGTCCAACGGCCCCGGCGATCCGGCCACCGCCGACCGCGTCGTCGCGGTGACCCGCGAGGTGCTCGGAGCCGGGATCCCTCTGTTCGGAATCTGTTTCGGCAATCAGATCCTGGGCCGCGCCCTGGGCCGATCGACCTACAAGATGGCCTTCGGGCACCGCGGCATCAATGTGCCGGTGATCGACCACGCCACCGGGCGGGTTGCCGTGACCGCCCAGAACCACGGCTTCGCCCTGGAAGGTGAAGCGGGGGAGCGCTTCGAGACCGACTTCGGGCCGGCCGTGGTCAGCCACACCTGTGCCAACGACGGCGTGGTGGAGGGCGTGAAACTCGTTGACGGTCGCGCTTTCTCAGTCCAGTACCACCCGGAGGCGGCGGCCGGTCCACACGACGCCAATTACCTCTTCGACCAGTTCGTCGACCTGATGGAAGGGGGCCGCCGCTAATGCCGCGCCGCACCGATCTCAACCACGTCCTGGTAATCGGCTCCGGGCCGATCGTCATCGGGCAGGCCTGCGAGTTCGACTACTCGGGCACCCAGGCCTGTCGGGTTCTGCGCTCGGAGGGTTTGACGGTCAGCCTGGTGAACTCCAATCCGGCGACGATCATGACCGACCCGGAATACGCCGACTACACCTATGTCGAGCCGATCACGCCCGACTTCGTCGAGAAGGTGATCGCCCAGCAGGCACAGCGTGGCAATCCGATCGACGCACTGCTGGCCACCCTCGGGGGGCAGACCGCGCTGAACACCGCGGTCTCGTTGTACGAGAATGGGGCCCTGGACCGCTACGGGGTGGAACTCATCGGCGCCGATTTCGAGGCGATTCAGCGCGGTGAGGACCGGCAGAAGTTCAAAGACATCGTCGCCAAGGTCGGCGGGGAGTCGGCCAAGTCCCGGGTGTGTTTCACCATGGACGAGGTCCGCGATACCGTCGCCGAACTTGGCCTGCCGGTGGTGGTGCGGCCGTCGTTCACCATGGGCGGTCTGGGCTCGGGCATGGCGAAGTCGGTCGAGGACGTCGAACGGATGGCCGGGGACGGATTGGCTGCCTCGCCGAGTGCGAATGTGCTCATCGAGGAGTCGATCTATGGCTGGAAGGAATACGAACTCGAGTTGATGCGCGACGGCAACGACAACGTCGTGGTGGTCTGCTCGATTGAGAATGTCGACCCGATGGGTGTGCACACCGGTGACTCGGTGACCGTTGCGCCGGCGATGACGCTGACCGACCGCGAGTATCAGGTGATGCGCGATCTGGGCATCGCGATCCTGCGCGAAGTCGGTGTGGATACCGGCGGCTGCAACATCCAGTTCGCGGTCGACCCCGCCGACGGCCGGTTGATCGTCATTGAGATGAACCCGCGGGTGTCGCGCTCCAGCGCGTTGGCATCCAAGGCCACCGGATTCCCGATCGCCAAGATCGCCGCGAAGCTGGCCATCGGCTACACCCTCGACGAGATCCTCAACGACATCACCAAGGAAACCCCGGCCTGCTTCGAGCCCACCCTGGACTATGTGGTGGTCAAGGCGCCCCGGTTCGCCTTCGAGAAGTTCCCCGGCGCCGACCCGACGTTGACCACCACGATGAAGTCGGTGGGCGAGGCAATGTCGTTGGGCCGCAACTTTACCGAAGCCCTCGGCAAGGTGATGCGCTCGCTGGAGACCACCCGGGCGGGGTTCTGGACCGGCGAAGACGAGGACGGCTGGGTGGAGGACGTCCTGACCCGGCTGCGCACGCCCACCGAGGGTCGGCTCTACGACATCGAACTGGCGCTGCGACTGGGCGCGGGCGTGGAACAGGTCGCCGAAGCCTCCGGGGTGGACCCGTGGTTCGTCGAACAGATCAACGGTCTGGTCGCGTTGCGCGGGCAACTGCTGGAAGCGCCGGTCCTCGATGAGGTCCTGCTGCGCCGCGCCAAGCACAACGGCCTGTCCGACCGGCAGATCGCCGCGCTGCGACCGGAGTTGGCCGGCGAGGCCGGGGTTCGCTCGCTGCGCCAACGGCTGGGCATTCGCCCGGTGTTCAAGACGGTCGACACCTGCGCCGCCGAGTTCGAGGCCAAGACGCCGTACCACTACTCCAGCTATGAGCTCGACCCGGCGGCAGAGACCGAGGTCGCGCCGCAAACCGAGAAACCCAAGGTGCTGATCCTGGGTTCGGGTCCGAACCGGATCGGTCAGGGCATCGAATTCGACTACAGCTGCGTGCACGCGGCCACCACCCTGTCGCAGGCGGGGTTCGAGACGGTGATGATCAACTGCAACCCCGAGACGGTCTCCACCGACTACGACACCGCTGACCGGCTCTACTTCGAACCGTTGACCTTCGAGGACGTGCTGGAGGTCTTCCACGCCGAGTCCGCCTCCGGACAGGGCGGCCCCGGCGTGGTCGGCGTCATCGTGCAGCTGGGCGGACAGACTCCGCTCGGCCTGGCCCACCGCCTGGAGAAGGCCGGCGTTCCGATCGTGGGCACCCGCCCCGAGGCCATCGATCTGGCCGAGGACCGCGGCCGGTTCGGCCAGGTGCTGATCAACGCCGGACTGCCGGCGCCCAAATTCGGCACCGCCACCAGCTTCGAGGAGGCTCGCGAAATCGCCTCGGCCATCGGCTACCCGGTGCTGGTACGGCCCTCCTACGTGCTGGGCGGGCGCGGTATGGAGATCGTGTACGACGAGAAAACGTTGCACGGCTACATCACCCGGGCCACCCAACTGTCACCCGAACACCCGGTTCTGGTGGACCGGTTCCTCGAGGACGCCATCGAAATCGACGTCGACGCCCTCTGTGACGGCACTGAGGTCTACATCGGCGGGGTGATGGAACACATCGAGGAGGCCGGCATCCACTCCGGGGACTCCGCATGCGCTCTGCCGCCGGTGACACTGGGCCGCAGCGACATCGAGGCGGTCCGTCGCGCCACCGAGGCGATCGCCCGCGGGGTCGGCGTGGTGGGCCTGCTCAACGTCCAGTACGCGCTCAAGGACGACGTGCTCTACGTCCTGGAGGCCAACCCGCGGGCCAGTCGGACCGTCCCGTTCGTGTCCAAGGCCACGGCCGTCCCGCTGGCCAAAGCCTGCGCCCGAATCATGTTGGGGGCCAGCATTTCCCAGCTTCGTCAAGAGGGCCTGCTGATCCCCGATGGTGACGGTACCGCCCCGGATCCGAGGGCGCCCATCGCGGTCAAGGAGGCGGTCCTGCCGTTTCGGCGGTTCCGCCGGGTGGACGGGTCCGGAGTGGACTCCCTGCTGGGACCGGAGATGAAGTCCACCGGCGAGGTGATGGGAATCGACAAGGACTTCGGCAGCGCTTTCGCCAAGAGCCAGACCGCCGCCTACGGGTCGCTGCCCACTTCAGGCACCGTCTTCGTCTCGGTGGCTAACCGGGACAAGCGGTCGCTGGTCTTTCCGGTCAAGCGACTGGCTGATCTCGGGTTCCGGGTGCTGGCCACCGAGGGCACAGCGGAAATGCTGCGCCGCAACGGGATACCCTGCGACGTGGTCCGCAAGCACTTCGAGGCACCGGGACAAGGCCGTCCGGAAATGACGGCGATCGACGCCATCAACGCCGGCGAGGTCGGGATGGTGATCAACACCCCGTACGGCAACTCCGGGCCCCGGATCGACGGCTACGAGATCCGCTCGGCGGCGGTGGCGATGAACATCCCCTGCATCACCACCGTGCAGGGCGCCTCGGCGGCGGTGCAGGGCATCGAGGCCGCCATCCGCGGCGATATCGGGGTGCGCTCATTGCAGGAACTGCACGCCGTGCTCGGCGGCCATTGAGTATGGTCCCCGGCGATAGAACCCCCGGTGGGTTCGGCCAGCGTCTGGCCGCGGCCATCGACGTCCGCGGACCGCTGTGCGTCGGTATTGATCCCCATCCGGGCCTGCTGATCGACTGGGGTCTGCCGGGCACCGCCGAAGGACTGGCCCGGTTCTGCGACATCTGCGTCCAGGCTTACGGCGGCTTCGCCGTGGTCAAACCGCAGGTCGCGTTCTTCGAGGCCTACGGTTCGGCCGGGTTCGCGGTGCTGGAGCGCACCACTGCAGCTTTGCAGTCACAGGGTGTGCTGGTACTGGCCGACGCCAAGCGCGGCGACATCGGATCGACCATGGCGGCCTACGCGCAGGCATGGGCCGGCGACGGGCCTCTGGCCGCCGACGCCGTCACCGCGTCGCCGTATCTCGGCTTCGGCTCACTGGCTCCGCTGCTGGAGGTCGCCGCTGCCCACGACCGGGGTGTGTTCGTGCTGGCCGCCACCTCCAATCCGGAGGGGGCCGGTGTCCAGCGAGCCGTCGTCGGCGGCGGGCGGACGGTCGCACAGTCCATCGTCGATGAGGCTGCGGCGGTCAACCGCGGCACCGCCCCGCAGCCCGGCTCGGTGGGTGTGGTCGTCGGGGCGACCCTCAAACCCGCTGACGTCCCCGACCTCAGTGCTCTGGGCGGCCCCGTCCTGGTCCCTGGGGTCGGCGCCCAGGGCGGCCGCCCGGACGCCCTGGCGGGCCTGGGTGGGGCGGGCCGCGGGCAGTTGATCCCCGCGGTGTCCCGGGAGATCTTGCGGGCCGGACCGCGGCCTGAGGCGCTGCGCGCGGCCGGTGAACGGCTTCGCGACGCTGTCGCTCATCTGGCGTGAGGGCGTGCACCCACGTGCCTGGTTGCTGAGCACGACACGCGCGACACGCCGGGTTGGGGGAGAATCGGGCCGGAATTGGTTTTCCGATCCGCCCGCGACGTTGCTACGGCCTGTTCTGAGTGGTAGTAATCGCCGGTAGCAATCTCTGTCAAGTGCGGTTTCACGGTCCCGTGCCGGGCGTGTTTACGGTTGCTGGCAGCACCGGGTGGCGGGTGCCCCGAGGTTGCTTCGGGGGACGAATCCGGATCGGGTGTCCTGGCGGTTTTCGCCTGTGATGCGGGGGTCGGGTTAGATTTCGTCTGGAGGCCTGGGTACGGTCGTTGTCGCTGGCTGAAGTACCCGGCCCAGGCATAAACAATGATCGAGAATGAATTGAGACGGAGGAAACCCGTGGCACTTCCCCAGTTGACCGATGAGCAGCGTGCTGCCGCTTTGGAGAAGGCTGCCGCCGCACGTCGAGCACGTGCCGAGCTCAAGGATCGGCTCAAGCGCGGTGGCACCAACCTCCAGCAAGTGCTGAAGGACGCCGAGACCAACGAGGTCCTCGGCAAGATGAAGGTTTCCGCGCTGCTGGAGGCCCTGCCCAAGGTGGGCAAGGTCAAAGCGCAGGAGATCATGACCGAACTGGAGATCGCCCCCACCCGCCGCCTGCGCGGCCTGGGCGACCGGCAGCGCAAGGCTCTGCTGGAAAAGTTCTCCTGATCCCAAACGGATCAGACCCAGACGGATTTGATCCCGGACGGATCAGACTCGGACGGATGAGGTTGACGAACATCGGCGAAGGGCCGGACAGCCCCCGAGTCACGCGTGGACGCGTGCTCGTGCTGTCCGGCCCTTCGGCTGTCGGCAAGTCCACAGTGGTTCAACAGCTGCGGGAGCAGGTCCCTGACCTGCACTTCAGCGTGTCGGCGACAACCCGTGCCCCGCGCCCCGGCGAGGTCGACGGCCGGGATTATCACTTCGTCACCGGCGAGCGGTTCCAGCAACTCATCGAGAACGGCGAGCTGCTGGAGTGGGCGGATATCCACGGCGGTCTGCACCGTTCGGGCACTCCGGCGGCCCCCGTGCTGGAGGCGGCGGCGGCCGGGCATCCGGTGCTCATCGAGGTCGACCTGGCCGGCGCGCGCGCGGTGAAACAAGCCATGCCCGACGTGCTGAGCGTCTTTCTGGCCCCGCCGAGTTGGGATGCACTGCGTGACCGGTTGGTGGGCCGGGCGACCGAAACCCCCGACGTCATGGCACGCCGGCTGGCGACCGCCGAAGCCGAACTGGCCGCACAAGGCGAGTTCGATGTCGTCGTCGTCAACAGCCGATTGGAATCGGCGTGCGCTGAATTGGTATCGTTGCTGGTGGGAAACGCGCCGGAACCGGCGTGAGCGGTCGCGTTGTTAGACCACACGAACGGCCCACCGAATCAAGACTTACTGCCAGGAGAACGTTCACGTGACAACCACTGCCGATCACTACGATCCGGCCCCCGGTGCGGCAACCGCCTACGACACCCCGTTGGGCATCACCAACCCGCCCATCGACGAACTGCTGGACCGGGTTTCGAGTAAGTACGCCCTGGTGATCTACGCAGCCAAGCGCGCGCGGCAGATCAACGACTACTACAACCAGCTCGGCGAGGGCATCCTCGAATACGTCGGTCCGCTCGTCGAGCCGGGCCTGCAGGAGAAGCCGTTGTCGATCGCGTTGCGGGAGATCCACGGCGACCTGCTCGAGCACACCGAAGGCGAATAGCCGCGCCAGCGCGGGTCAGTCCATGAGCCGCAAGCGGATCATCGTCGGCGTCGCGGGCGGCATCGCCGCCTACAAAGCCTGCTCGGTGGTGCGCCAACTCAGCGAATCCGGGCACGACGTCCGGGTCGTTCCCACCGAGGCCGCACTGCGCTTCGTCGGGTCGGCCACTTTTGAGGCGCTGTCCGGCAACCCGGTCCGAACCGGCGTTTTCGAGGATGTTCCCGACGTCCCGCATGTGCGCCTCGGGCAGCAGGCGGATCTGGTCGTGGTCGCCCCGGCCACCGCCGACCTGCTTTCCCGGGCCGCCACGGGGCGCGCCGATGACCTGCTGACCGCAACCCTGCTGACCGCGCGGTGTCCGGTGCTGTTCGCCCCGGCGATGCACACCGAAATGTGGCTGCACCCGGCGACGGTGGACAACGTGGCAACCCTGCGGCGGCGCGGTGCGGTGGTGCTGGAACCGGCCTCGGGTCGGCTGACCGGCACCGACACCGGACCCGGGCGGCTGCCCGAACCGGAGGAAATCACCACCCTCGCCGAACTGTTGCTGTCCCGCGGCGACGCGCTGCCCCACGACCTGCACGGCGTGAAGTTCCTCGTCACCGCCGGTGGAACCCGCGAGGCCCTGGATCCGGTGCGGTTCATCGGTAACCGAAGCTCCGGCAAGCAGGGATTCGCGGTGGCCCGGGTCGCCGCCCAGCGCGGGGCGGAGGTCACCCTGATCGCGGGCAACACCGCCGGACTGGCCGACCCGGCGGGTGTGCACGTCCTGCACGTGACCTCCGCCGCTCAGCTCCACGAAGCGGTCACCAAACATGCCCCGGAGGCCCAGGTGCTGGTGATGGCCGCTGCGGTGGCGGACTTCCGGCCCGTCCACGCGGCCACCACCAAGATCAAGAAAACCGCAGAGGACACCGCCGGGCCGACCGTGGAATTGGTCCGCACCGAGGACATCCTGGCCTCCGCGGTGCGCCAGCGCGTCGACGGCGATCTGCCCAATATGCGCGTCATCGTCGGGTTCGCCGCCGAGACCGGTGACGCCAACGGCGACGTGCTGTTCCACGCCCGCACGAAGCTGTGCCGTAAAGCCTGCGACCTGCTGGTGGTCAACGCGGTGGGCGACGGCCGGGCCTTTGAGGTCGACAGCAACGACGGCTGGCTGCTGGGCGCCGACGGAACCGAGGTGGCGTTGGAGCACGGTTCGAAGACCGTGATGGCAAGCCGTATTGTGGACGCGGTCTCTGCGTTCCTGCAGGGCCGCAACGATTGACCTCCGGCGTCGATGTCGACGCCACTAAGTGATTGAGCCACCAAATGATTGATAAGGGGACTGCGCAGTGAGTGACAACGGTCGGCTGTTCACCAGCGAGTCGGTGACCGAGGGGCATCCGGACAAGATCTGCGACGCCATCAGTGATTCGGTGCTGGACTCGCTGCTCAAGGACGACCCGAAGTCCCGTGTCGCGGTGGAGACGCTGGTCACTACCGGCCAGGTGCATGTGGTGGGCGAGGTGACGACCTCGGCCAAGGAGGCTTTCGCCGATATCACCGACACCGTGCGGCAGCGCATCCTGGAGATCGGCTACGACTCCTCGGAAAAGGGCTTCGACGGGGCCTCCTGTGGAGTGAACATCGGCATCGGACGGCAGTCGCCGGATATCGCCGACGGTGTGGACAAGGCCTACGAGGTCCGTGTCGAGGGGGAGAAGGATCCACTCGACCTACAGGGCGCCGGCGATCAGGGTCTGATGTTCGGATACGCGATCCGCGACACCCCTGAACTGATGCCGCTGCCGATCGCCCTGGCGCACAGGCTTTCTCGTCGGCTGACTGAGGTCCGCAAGAACGGCACGATGGGTTACCTGCGGCCGGACGGCAAGACACAGGTCACCATCCAGTACGAGGGCACCACCCCGATCCGCCTGGACACCGTGGTGCTGTCCACCCAGCACGCCGAGGGTATTGATCTGGTCAAGCAACTGGCTCCCGAGGTCCGCAAGAACGTCGTGGACGCGGTCCTGGCGGACCTCGCGCACGAGAGCCTGGACACCTCAGACTTCCGTCTGCTGGTCAACCCCACCGGCAACTTCGTCGTCGGCGGCCCGATGGGCGACGCCGGCCTGACCGGCCGCAAGATCATCGTCGACACCTACGGCGGCTGGGCCCGGCACGGCGGCGGTGCTTTCTCCGGCAAGGATCCGTCCAAGGTGGACCGGTCGGCGGCCTACGCGATGCGCTGGGTGGCCAAGAACGTCGTCGCCGCGGGCCTGGCCGAGCGGGTCGAGGTGCAGGTGGCCTATGCCATCGGCAAGGCCGCGCCGGTGGGGCTGTTCGTTGAGACCTTCGGCACCGAGACCGTCGATCCGCACCGTATCGAGAAGGCCATCAGCGCGGTGTTCGACCTGCGGCCCGGCGCGATCGTGCGTGACCTCGACCTGCTGCAGCCGATCTACGCCCAAACCGCGGCATACGGGCACTTCGGGCGCCCGGAACTGGATCTGCCGTGGGAGCGGCTGAACAAGGTCGAGGACCTGAAGAGTTCGGTCTAACCACCCACGCAGGAAAAGCGGCTCACGGGGGGACGTGAGCCGCTTTTCTCGTCGATCAGATCAACCGATGAACTGGTTGAAGGCCCACTGGTACTCGACCGGGACCACCTGCACACCGCACTGGCTCTGCAGGCTGCTCAGCGGTGCCAGGATCGCCTTGAAATCGGCGTATTCCTGCGGATTGGTGCTGGCATAGCCCTGAATGGTCTGGGCGGCCTCAGCCTGGGGCTGCAGGGCGGCGGTCATCAACATCTTGTTGGCCGCCGGGTGGGTGTTGAGGTAGGCCCGCGCCTGTTGGGTGACCGAGGACACCGCGCTGTCCACTGCCGCCGGGCTGCAGTCCGGAGCTGCGAACGCCGACGGCGCCGCTAAGCCGGCCAGGGCGATGCCCCCGACGATGCTGCCGATTACGGCGCGGGTGACGCGCCGGGTCTGACCGGATGTCATAAGCCTTGGTTCCTCCAGGTTCGGGACGTTCGCTGTCATTGTGACTTGTCGTTTGCAGACCGACAAACGTTACTGGCAGGCCGGGCGGTGCAGAGCCTCCCGGAGCGCCGCCAACCCCCGAGCAGTGGCATCGGTGGCGGCCGGCACCACCCCGGAGTACCCGAGATAGCCGTGCACCAACGTTTCGGCGTTGTGGAACTGCACCGGCACCCCGGCGGCGGCCAGGAGTTCCGCGTAGCGGGCGCCGTCGTCCCGCAGCGGATCGTGGCCGGCCACCGCCACATAGGCCGGGGCCAGGCCGGTCAGGTCGGCGGCGCGCCCCGGCGCGAGCTCAGCAGGAGGCTCGGAGGGATCCAGGTGTCCGGCATACCAGGTAGTGAACGCGGCGATAGCCGCATGGTCCAGGACCGGCGCATCAGCGTTCTCCATGAACGAGGGCAGTGACGTGTCCCACATCGTGGACGGGTACCAGAGCAGTTGAAACGCCACGGCCGGACCTTCACCGGCCCGGACCCGGTCGCGTGATCGTTGGGCCACGACGGCCGCCAAGGTGCCGCCGGCCGAGTCGCCGGCCACCGCCAGCCGGGAGCCGTCGGCCCCGAACTGGCCGGCGTTCCCCGCGACCCAGCAGGTGGCCGCCCACGCGTCCTCCACCGCGGCTGGATACGGGTGCTCGGGGGCCAACCGGTAGTCAACCGCGACCACCACGGTCTGGCCGCGCGCGGCGTGCTCGCGGCAGGTGACGTCATGAGTGTCGAGGTCACCGAGGGCAAATCCGCCACCGTGGAAGAACATCGTCACCGGATGTGGGCCGGGTCCGGCGTCGGCTTCGGGCCAGTAGATCCGTAGCGGCAGGCGGCCGGCGGGACCGTCGATGTTGCGGTCCTCCACCAGAAGGTCCTCGTGAAGCGGGCGGCGGGGCAATTCCCGTAGCCGGCGCCGCGATTCATCGACACCGCCGCCGCTGATCAAGGTGAACGGCACGGCTTCCAGTACCTTCTGCAAGATGGCGTCAATCGGTGGTTTATCGGCGGATTCGGCCATGGGTCCACGG
>NZ_JBILVF010000114.1:0-11055 GCF_044370595.1 Mycobacterium sp. | reverse complement strand
GCGGCGGCGGAACTGGCCGACGACGATGATTGGGTCGTGGATGACGAGGTGGCGGATTGATTGCTCGAACAGCCGGTAGGGCCGGCCAAAGCGATAGCGCCACCAACGGCTGCTATCACCACGATTCGCGGCTGCCGCTTTCCGCCAGATACTCGAGGGGGTCGATGGGTTATCAGACGGGAATTCAATTGAGATTCTCCTCCGATGGTGTGCTCGCGCGATTCACGGTTCCCTCACTGCCGCGTCATTCTTCGGGCGGGTCGATGTACACGGCCTGGATGACCTCCTTGGCCTCCTGGGTGACCAGGAACGCCTGCCCGGGTGGCCGCTTTTTGACGATGATCTCTCTCGACGGGAAGTCCTGTTTCTCGCCGGACAGGAACAGGGTGGGCGAGCCTGACCCGAATGCGGTGCCCACGAACTTGTCCATGGTGGCTTTGTAGGCCTGACTCATTTGGCAGGTCACGATGATGTGCAGGCCGATGTCACTGGCGGCCGGCAGCAACGGGGCCAGCGGCGCCATCGGCGGCATTCCACCGGAGGCGGCGACGATCATGTGCCAGTCATCGACCAGCAGCACCACATCGGGTCCGGTCCACCAGGACCGCGACCGTAGTTGCGCCGAGGTGAGGTCTGCCGGCGGCAGGCGTTTCTTGAGGTTGACGGCCAGGGCCTTGATGGCTTCCTCGAGTGTCGTGCTGTTGCGGTTGATCGCGCCCGCGTCGAGCAGGTGACTGTCCGGTACCGCGCCCAGTAGTCCGGAGCGGTAATCGGCGAGCATGAAGCGCACCTGCGCCGGACTGTTGCGGGCGCAGATCGCCCGGGCGACGGCGTGGGCGATGCGGGTCTTGCCCGATTTGGCCGCACCGAAGATCAGCAGATGCGGATTCTCCGCCATCGGCGCATAGGCCACCGTGAGGTCGGTTTCGCGCAACCCGATCGGGATGGTCCACCGGGTCGCATAGTCGGCGTCCGGCCCGGGTGGATTCGGGTCCAACTCGGCCAGGTCGATGCGCTCGGGCAGCACCCGGACTTCGGGTGCGAACTCAGTGTTGTCGCCGGCGATCTGCTGCGTGGCGGCGGTGATCGCTGCGACCAGGTTCTCGGCGCTGTGCACACCGTCGAGTCGGGGCACCCCGATCATCAGGTGGTTCTTCTCCATCGAGATCGCCCGGCCGGGGCGACCCGCGGGGATGTCGCGGGTGATCCGGTCGATCTGGGTGTCGTTGACGTCGCCGAGGCGGAACTCGATCTTGGTGCCGAGGTAGTCCCGCACCCGCGACTTCAGTTCTGTCCAGCGCGGCGTGGTGATGATGACGTGCACACCGAACGACAGCCCCTGGCCGGCCAGGTCCTGCACCAGTGCTTCGATATCGGGGAACTCACTGACCACGGCCGGCCATCCGTCGATGACCAGGAATACATCGCCGAACGGATCGGCCGCGGCGGGATTGTTCGGATCAGCGCGCATCTGCCGATACTCCGCAATCGAGCCCACCCGATACTGTTTGAAGTCGTTTTCCCGTTGCCGCAGAACGGCTCTCACCTCGGCGAGCACCCGCATCACCCGGTCGGGTTCGGATCGGGTCACCACCGCACCGACATGCGGCAGATCCTCCAGATAGATCAGGCCGCCGCCGCCGAGGTCGATGCAGTAGAACGCGACGTCGCGCGGGGAGTGCGTGGCGGCCGCCGACAGGATAAGGGTCTGCAGCAGGGTCGACTTGCCGGTTTGCGGCGAACCGCCGATCGCGATGTTGCCGCCGGCCCCCGACACGTCGACGCCCCACACCGCCTGGCGGTGGTGGCGTGGCTCGTCCATGATCCCCAGTGCGAAGCGCAACGGCTGTGGATTGTCGTTGGCGAGCAGTTCATCCAGCGGTGCCGGGTCGGTGAGCGGGGGCAGCCAGATCTTGTAGGCCCGCGACGGTACGGTGCCGAGTTGGTTGATCACTACCTCGCGCAGCGATTGCTGCTGCGATCCCGATGTCATAGCGGCACCGCCGGGGCTGCGGCTGCCGCCGCGGTGAACAACCGCGGTCGCAGCACCTGCGCGCTGACCGGGGCGTCCAGATGGCCGTGGCCGTTGGTGTCGGCCGCGACGGTCGGAACGTAGGTGCCGCCGGTGTAGAGGGTGCTGAACTTCACCGGGTCTTCCATGCCAACCCGCAGGAACCCGACACCACCTTCCTTGTTGGTGATGTATTGGGCTTCCGGCGTTCCGATCACCGCGCGCGATTCCGCGGAACTTGTGGTGCGCAACGCGATTCGGTAGGTGAGGTTGGGTTCGAGTTTGTCGATGCGCGCCCCGCCCGCCTGCAGTGACTGGGTTGCCAGCAGCAGGTGCACCCGCAATGAGCGGCCGACCCGGCAGATCCGGTCGAACAGCGCCAGGAAGTCCGGGTGGCTCTGCAGCAGTTCGGCGAACTCGTCGACGACGACGAACAGGGTGGGCAGCGGCGCCAGATCGGCCCCGCCCTCTCGGTACTTCTCGTACTCGGCCACCCCGGAGAGCGCACCGGCCGCACCGACCTGAATGCCGGCCTGGCGCAGGATCGCCTGGCGGCGGTCGAGTTCCCCGGTGAGCACCTCACCCATGCGGCTGACGAGTTCGGCCTCCTCGGCCATGTTGGTCACCACGGCGGCGGTGTGTGGAAGCTTCTCCATACCCAGGAACGTCGAGCCACCCTTGAAGTCGGTGAGCAGAAGGTTGATCTGGTCGGGGCTGTGGGTGGCCGCCAGCGACAGGATTAACGTGCGCAGGAATTCGGACTTACCCGACCCGGTGGTTCCGATGAGCATGCCGTGCGGGCCGGCACCGAACTCCGCGCCCTCCTTGATGTCGAGGTACATCACCTCGCCGGTCTTGAGTTCATGGCCGAACGGGATGCGCAGCCGGTCCTGGTCCTTGTCGGGGTACATCTGCCAACGCTCCGGCAGCACTTCGGTCACACTGGCGGCGCCGACTAGTTGATGCCATTCGGTGGCGATCTTTTTCTTCTGGACGCGCGCCCTCTTGTCGATGATGGTGCCGGTGGTTGACCACCCCGCCAGCTTCCGGGCGACCCGGGTGGCCTGCTCGGGTGACATCCGGTCGGTAACCGAGGTCACCAGTCGGAATTGCTGGCCGGGCAGTCTGTCGTCGGCGGTCTCGTCGGCGGCCACTCTGATCCGGTAGGCCGAATCACGATGATTGCCCAGGGTGAGCACCGTGACGCCGGCCCTGCCGTCGGGCGGAAATCCCGCCCGGCCGCCGGTCAGGTCGACCACCACCACGTGCGGGCCGCCGGGTGAGCCCTCGGGTGTATGCGGGCCGCGGGCCGCCAGGTCGCCCAACCCCTCGGCGCCGGTGTAGATCATCCGGGTCGGCCCGCTTTCATCGGTATCGCTCGGGTGCGCGACGTGCGGAAGCCATTTGATCCAGGACCAGTGCGGATCCTCGGCATCATCGGTGAGCACCCGGATCTGAAGCTGATCGGGTGCGTGGAAAACGGCCAGATGGCAGATCATGGCGGTCAGCAGCCCGGCCGCGCCGGCCGGATCGCCGCCGATCGCGATGGTCGGAAATGTCCTCAGCTGCAACAGTTTCGGGCAGTCGTGAATCAGGCCGTGGGTGCGCAGAAACTTCACCGCCCACATGTGACTGACCGGTTCCAGATAGGGCTGGGGCGCGGCACCCGGTCCGGCGAGTTCGCCGCCGACGGCGGGCTTGAGCAACCGGTCCACGGCCGGCTGGTCACCGATTCCGATCCGGGTTGCGGCGTAGAAGTCCGACGTGGCGGGACGCGACCACTGTCTCGGTGTGCCGACGATCGACAGCAGATCATCCGGGTGGGGCGCGTGGAAGCCGAAGAAACCCACCTGCGCGCCGGCCGAGGACGTCACCCGGGTCCGCAGTCCGGCCAGATACCGCAGGTACTCCTTGCGGTCGGCGTTGATCTCAGGCACCTTCTTGCCGCCTCCGCCGCCGCCACCCATCGAGCCGCCCAGCATCATGATCATCATCAGCGGCATCATCAGCATGTACGGGGAGATGTTGCGGATGCCGCTGGAGAACATGATCCCGACCAGGCCGAGCATGCAGCCGCCCATGATGAAGGGCAGGAACTTCTGGATTGTCGGTGCGGGCACGTCCACACCCAGATCCTCGGGCGGGTTGACGGCGATTTCACCGGGATTCAGGCGCGGGCCGCGGGCCGCGTTCGGGGTGAACTTCTTCGTCGTCATCAGCTTGCTCCGAGCTTTCTCGGATTCGGGTCGACGAACACGCCGCGGTCGCGTTCCAGCAGGGCGGCGTCCCGTGACAGCACCGGGCCCTCGACCAGAAGGCGAATGACTTCCCACGGCGCGGGTGTCGGCGACGACAGGCCCAGGGTTGCCGCGGTTTCCTGGTCGGGCAGCCCGTAGCGCACGCCCAGGGGGTCGACGTAGTAGAGCGATTCGCCGTAGCGCGGATCGTCGGATTGCACCTGTATGTATTTGCCGCCGTTGGTGTATACCGTTGCCGTGCCCTGGACTTGGTTGATGCCGGAGCCGAGTGCTGACGGCGGGATCGGCAGGTGCCGACCGGCGATCACCATGGTTTGGGGTTTCTGATCACCGGCCCTGCGGTCCCATGTCCAGCACAGCACGGGTGCGTCCTGGCGGGACAGCGGTGTGAGCGGGGCAGGGGGCAGGGGCGAATCATAGGGTCGTTCCGGCAGGGTGATCACCAGGTTGGGCACCACCTCCGGTGGCGTGACCAGACCGTGGGAGTCCGTGGCGCGCAGGGCCGCGGCGGTGGTGGCGTTCACCGGTGCGACGCCGTCGAGCAACACCACGTGGTACTGCGGACCGGCGGAGGTATAGGTCTGAAACACCGACCCGACGACGAGTTCTTTGGGCAGGCCGAGGGTGTTGGGTTCACCGGAACCGGGGATCGGCGGCAACTGCCAGGCACCGGCGTCGGGTAGCGCGTTGTAGAGGCCGCCGGAGATCGGGACCGGAACGGCCGTCACCGGGATCCCCACCGCCGAGGTGATCGCGCGGTTGGCGCGGTCGACGGCGTGGCGGCCTTGCGGCGTGATGATCCATTCGCTGCCCTGATAGGACGCCAGCAGTGCGGAGTCCGCCGGAATCGGGCCCATCGCGGCATCGGTCACCAGTGGCATCGACAGCAGCGACGTCTGCAGCACGGGCGCGGCGCTGTCCGGATTGGTGACGGTGTCGCACAGCGCCCACGGCGAGGCGCCTGCGGTGACCGGGGTGGCGTGCGGGGCACCCGGGATGCCCACCCACGCACCCTTGGTCATCGCGCTCAGTTCCGAGGATTTCACCACCGTCGGATTGGCCGGGCTGCCCAGGATCAGCCGCGCCGAACTCAGGTTGAACACCGGGTGCAGGCGGCCCGTCACATTCACAAAGATCTGGAACGTCCCACTGTCGGCGTAAAGGTCACCGCCGCCGAGCTTTCCCTGCGGCCGGAACAACGCCATCGCGCACGCCCCCACCGCGATCATCGCCGCGATGACGACGCCGATCATGGCCGAGCGGCTGTAGAACTGCAGCGGATCGTCGAACATCCGGGTGTCGCGCCGCACGATGGCATGCTCGAGGCGGCGCAGCAGGAAGCGCCAGCCACTGACCTGAACCTTGGTGGTGAGCCGCAGTCCCATGGCTAGTCGCTCACATTCAGCCGGGCATGAACGGAGTCGATCGCCTCGGTCATGTCCTCGGCGCTGATCTCGCCCAGCCGCTGGGCATCGAGGTCCTCGAAGTTCTCCGAACGGGTAAGCCGGATATCGCGGTACTGCTCGGCCGCCTCCACCAGTTGGCGTGCGTAGCGGCCGTTGCCGGCGATGTCTATCGCCGGCTTGCCGCGCACCGTCCGCTGATCCAGAAGCTTCGCCGCCTGCAGTAGATTCTCGGCGGCATCGCTGCTCAGCTCCGAGTCATTGGCGCGCGCAATGACTTTCGCGATCGCAAGGATCTCCTCAGGGCAGTACGAGTCGAACTCTATGCGGGTGGCGAAACGTGACCGCAGACCCTCGTTGGTCTCCAACAGCCGGTCGATGTCGGTGCTGTAGCCGGCGATGATCACCACCAGTCGGTCGCGGTCGTTCTCCATCCGGGCCAGCAGGGTGTCGAGTGCCTCGGATCCGAACGGGTCGGCGCGGCCATCGCGTTCCTGAACCAAGGCGTAGGCCTCGTCGATGAACAGCACCCCGCCCATCGCCCGGTCGATGGTCTTGGTGGTCTTCACCGCGGACTGGCCCTCGTATTCGGCGACGAAATCCTTACGCGAGGTCTCGACGAGCGTCGGTTCCGGAATGACACCAAGTCCAGCAAGGATATTGGCCACCACCCGGGCGATCGTGGTCTTTCCGGTGCCGGGTGGGCCGGTGAAGATCATGTGCTTGCTGGGTTGAGCCACCTTCATGCCGCGGGCGGCCCGCACCCTCGCCATCTGGGTGGCGGCGCGGTATCGCTCGATCTGGTCTTTGACCCTGGCCAGTCCGATCTGGCGGTCCAGTTCGGCTTGGGCGTCGGTGAGCAGCCTGTCCCGCCCGGAGGTGTCGGCCACCACGCTGGTCGAGTCCCAGGGGTCGGTGCGGGCGGCGATCTGCTCGGCGGTGGTGGTGGGCAGGCGATAGTTCGGATCCTTCAGCGCTGCAGCGACTTTCGGGTCTGGGTGGGTGGTTTGCAGCCATTCCAGCAGAGCCACCGCGGCGTCCTCGTTGCCCTGGGCGCGGCGCGCCATCGCCAGGTGCCAGGCGATGGCCGGTGCACAGGCCTCGGCGGCGGGGGAGGAGTTGGCCTCGGTGAGCCGGCGCTCACCATCGGTGAACAATCCCAGGTTCACCGCGGCGACACCGTGGGCGACGCCCGCCGCACCGGCCAGGAAGGCGTCCGGCCAGTTCCCGGCGGCGCGCACCTGTTCGATCACATCGTTCCAGCGCCCGGCCGCGCCGTACACCACGGACTTGACCCAGGCCAGCAGATGCTCGGACGGGCCGGCCTGGACTTCGTCCAGAGCGTCCATGGCGTCGGCGAAGTTGCCGTGGGCGGACTCGTTGACGGCGAACCCCATCGTGATCGCCAGCGGAGAAGTCACCGGGTAGGTGATGTCGCCGTAAAGACCGCCGATGGGAACCCGGGCGCCCAGGGTGTTCATCGACACCCGCGCCGATCCCGAGAGGTGCCCGAATCGGGTGCGCGAGTACCAGGCCCGGAACAGTGTCACCCGGTCGGTGTCGCCGCATCGGATGCGTCCGACCCAGGCGTCACAGGCGGATTCGTCGTCTTCGGTGATCTCGGTGAACAGCGTCAGGGCGCGTGCCTCCGAGGTAGCCAGCATGCTGACGGCATTGTCGAACATTCCGGCCAGATGCTCAGCCATGGCGCTCGGAGTAGCGGCTGGCGAACACAGCGGCTTGGGTCTCGTCGGCCTGCTGCGGCGAGGGCAACTCCAGTCCCTGCTCCAGCACTTCCCGGACTTCCGCACCGTTGTGGTGCTGCTCGCTATAGAGCATGTTGGTCATGAAGGAGTGCTGGCCGGCAAGTCCTCTGAGCCGTGCCAATTCCGCGATGACGCGGATCTCCTCGGCCAGTTGCGACTCGGTCATGGCGCTCACCGACGGCGCCAGGTCGATCTGCTGGATTCTGCCGTCCATGAGCGAGGACACCGACACCGTCCCGGGGGGATTGGTTACCGTGAACATCGGCCCCGGCGCGTCGTCGTCGGCGGGCTCGTCGGCGTCCCCGGTCTGGGAGTCGATGATGTCCTCAACGGTGACGACGTCCGCGATCCCGGCCGGTGCGTACTCGTCCAAGTCGGCCAACCCCGACTCCGAGTCGTGGTCATCGTCGGTGCCGAAGTCCATGTCGTAGGCCTGCGAATCGGCCGGCGCAGCCTCGGCCGAGGAGAAATCCAGCGCGGCCAGGTTGTCGTGGTCCTCGTCGCCGTGTGTCATCGTGACCTGTCCCTCCCCCCACTTCGGATGGTGAGCTGGTTAACCGAGCGCCGAGTGTCGTCGCGCCTACCCAGCACGGCGGCGATTGCACTCGCGAGGATAGGGGTCCGAGACCCCCGCAGGGATGGGTGAAATTACTCGAATTTGAGTGCTTTGCTCAATCGTGTCGGGCGTTGTCGGGGTGATCGAGCCAACCGCCTGCGGGCAGGAACTCCAGCAGGCTATCGAGCGCGCGCTGCAGATTCTCGGTGCTGCCCGGCAGGAAGCTTCCGTACAGTTCGCCGCCCACCCGGCGGGGTAGCGACACCAGCCTGCCCCACGCCGAGTCCAGCACACCCGCGGCGACACCGGCCGCCGTCGACGTGCCGCCGGGGTGGCGTTGGGTGGCGGTGATCTCGACCCAGCAGACGGGATTGCCGATGATCTCGGCGTAGCGCCGGGCCGAGGCTGCCCCGACACCGTGGGCCGCCAACTGCGCGGCGGTGGTGCACTCGGCCAGTTCGGCGGCCAGGCCCGTCAGCGGTTCCACCTCGGCGGGTTCGGCGGGCCCCAGCACGTTGGTCACCATGTCCGCCAGGGCGACGTGCGGTGCGAAGCGTTGCAGCACCACCAGGTCGCCGTCGCGAACGGCGATCACGTGGCACTCACCCCGGCGGCACAGCACGAACCGGATCATCGTGGCCTCCGCGCGCCGAAACCACCGGCACTCCAGGGTCCGCTCCGCCCGGCCGAGGGTATCGACCATCTGCGCCACGGCCGGGTCGGGAAACCCCTGGCTGTCGAGCACACCCTGGCCGATCAGGTCGCGGCGAACCTGATCCCACACCAGGGCGCGAACATCCTCGTCGCCGATGTTCGCCCGGATGCCCAAAGCGGTGAACTCGGCCAGATCCAACCGGTCGGCGACCACCAGCATGCCGTCGATGGTCAACTCCACCCCGACGACGTCAGCGTGCAGATCGGCGGGCCCGGCGGGGTGGGTGCCGGGCATGCTCACAACATCTGTTTGTTGAGGTCGTCGCCAGCCGTCGAGTCGGTACCGCGATACTGTTTCGCCCCTACATTCACGTGGGCAGCCATCGTGAGAGACACCTGCTGCAATTTGGCGGAAGCTGTTCCACGATTCTCCAGAGCAGCCCGCACGGCCGCAAACGAGGCCGTGGAAATAGCGCCGTGGGTGTTCTTGACGTTGTTTTCCAGTCTGGCGGATCCCACTGCCGTCTGGAACGAATCACTTGCGCCGATGCTAGCGGCCGCGTCCAATTGGTGCCCTTGCAGTCTTTTGAAGGTGTTGTCGCTGGTGGATAAAGTCATGGTGTCCTCACGGTGTGGGTGTCTGGGCGGCGTGCGGGCAGCATGCGTTGTTTACCCCGGTTAAATAGGCAGTCGCTGCCGTCTCGAGATCCTGGTACTGGGTGGCCAAACCCTGTATCACGTTGCCATTCGCTACGACGTTCGAACGGTGGACCACCTGAGCGGCTGTGTCGGCAGAGGCGCATGTCAGCGCGATGGCAGTCTGAATTCCGAGCGATACTTTTTCTTGTCCACTTGCAGTCAGTGCGCCGCAAGCTGGTATCGCGACCGCGTACACGGCCGTCACGTATCCGAAGGCCCCTCGGATATCCGCGACCTGACCGGCCTGTTTCGTCAGGGCCTTATTGAAATCCCGATCGATAGCGGCCATTTTCTTGACGCGTTCTTGTTGGGCCTGATTGCCTTCGGAATATTTGGCTTCCGCACCGCCGTCGTCGTTGGTCCACCCCGTCGTGTTAGCGGCCATTGTCAAATCTTTCGCAGCCAAGTCCAGTCGCCCCGCCGCCGTCTCAAGGATGTCTCCCCTATTGGGGGCACCGAAGCCGTTCAGCATGTTCTGCGCAACGTGGATGATGTTGGCCGCGATGAGAATCGGGGCTGGCCACTTGCTTTGCTTAGCTGAGGCTGCCGCTGCGTCGGCCTGAGCTTGTGCTGTTGCTGTTTCCTGCGCGACACGGGCGACATCCGCGGCGATTTGCGCCGGCACGTCAGCACCGGCGAGGTCTAGACCCGTTTTCACCCCCTGAAACCATTCGTTCATGGTCGCAGCCGTAGTGGCAGCCGTCTGAGCGGTAGCCGCTGCGCTGGCCGCCCCCAAGTTCGCCACGGCCGCGCTTCCCGTCGCTACGCCGGATGCCGTGCCCGCCACCCCTCCGGCCCACGACCCGATGCGCCAGTCAGTGCTCGTGCTACCAGGGGAGGTTACGGCGCCACCGAGGGTGTTGCCTGCGCTGACCGCCGAGCCAAACCCGCCAAACGCCGAGAGGAGCATTGTTGGATCCACTACGTACTCCTTCGCCCTGTCACCCGGCAAACCGGGGTCAATTGCATTGTGCCGTAAGTACAGTGACGTGATGGCGATATCCACGCATTCGGCCGGTCCTGCGCTGACCGGCTCGGCCCTCTCCGTCGGCCGGGTGGGCGCGTTGGCTGGGCGAACTCAGCGGTCCGACCCACCAGATCACGTCGCGCGGGCATCGGAAAATTATCGGGGATGCGGGACAAAATCGGGTAATTTCACCCATCCCAGGGGCGGTGCCGGTCAGGTAATTTCGCGACCGAACGCAGTCGACGGCGCTAGCGAGGGGACGAGACTTCCGTGACCAAGACCAGGATCAAGACCGCCGGGCGGGTGGGTGCCGCGGCCGTTGCGCTGGGACTGTCGCTGGCGGGCCCGCAGGCGGTGGGTGTCGCGTCGGCCGACAGTCCGGACACCGGCTCGGCCTCGGTGTCCGGGTCTACCGCCCCCTCCGATGCCCGGACGGCCCGGGAACCGGTGTCGGGCAGGTCGGCACCGGAGCGGACCGGGCGCGCTCCTGGTTCTTCGGCCCGCCGCGGCGCCCAGAGCGTGGAACCGGATGCCGCGGCCCTGCCGCCTGCCGTCGTTCCGGCGGGGGCAGCCGCTGTCGAGGTCGCTGACGTGTCGCGGCCGGTGACTGCGACGGGCCGTGGCCAGTCCGGACCCTCTGAGCCCGCCGCGCTAATCGGCAGTGACCTGCTCGATCCGGCGGCCACCGCGCAAGCGGAGTCGGAGCCCTCCGCGCTTGCCGGGCCGGCCGCAGGGGGCACC
>NZ_JBILVF010000121.1:0-10495 GCF_044370595.1 Mycobacterium sp. | reverse complement strand
CCCGTGGTACGTGCCGGGCCACGACGGCCAACTCGGGGAGTTCCCGTTGTCCCATGACGCGTTGATCGTCCCGGCCGTCACCGAGGATGGTGGACCGCTGAATCTGCAGATCGAGCCTGAGGTGGGTCTGGCGTGCGAGGTCGCGTGGACCGGCGACACCGTCGCCAGTCTGCGGCCGTTCGCGCTCGGTGCGTTCAACGACTGCTCGATCCGTCGGCCCAACGCGCGCAAGATCAGCGAGAAGAAGAACTGGGGCCCGGCATCAAAAGGCGTTGCGCGCGAATTCTTCGAGGCCCACGACCTCACCCCCGACGGGCCCACCGCAACGCTGCGACTGCTGTGCCATCTGCGTACCGCCGACGGCACGCACCACGAGTACGGGGTGGACAGCCCACTGCTGGGCTACTCCTACTACGGCGAGGTGCTACTGGACTGGATCGTCGAGCGACTGGCCAACCAGAAAGGTGCGCCGGACACACCCCTGGAGGACGTCGGCGCACTGATGGTCGCCGCCGGGCACCCCGACCGTGTCCTGATCGGCATCGGCGCCACCCGCTACACCAGATACGGGGAGAGCACCTATCTCAAGCCGGGCGATGAGGGCATCGTGCGGGTGTATGACACTGCGGGAGAAGACTTTTCCGAGTTGCGCCAACTGGTGTGGGAGCCCTGAGGATCGGCGATACCCCGCCGCGGCCGTGACGCTGGCGTCACGTTCACAGCTAGCGCTCGTCGAGCAACTCGTCGAACATCGCCAGGAAGGTCTCCGGATCCTGCGGGGTGAACGCGGGGCTGGGCCAGGTGTCCGCCACGTCGAGGGTCACCAAGGTGCCCTTGAGAGGCCGGCGCACGTCCAACGGCAGCCACCGGCGCAGATCCGAACTGCCCCAGAGCCAGAACCGCTGCATCAGCAGGCCGAGGGACTGCGCCTGGTAGCCCTTGATGGCCCCTAGCGGGATGACCTTCGCGGTACCCGAGGGGAAGTGGTAGCGCCGCAGCGTCAACGCGTATCGGTCAAGCTGCACCTGTCCGTCGTCGTAGTACTGCCGCGGCGGCCGCGTCATGGCGTCGGCCTCACAGCTTCGAGCAACGCAGTGGGTGACCCTTGGTGGTCAGGCACTTGCCGGTGCGCAGGTCCCAGGCCCAGCCGTGCAGATTGCAGGTCAGCGTGCTGCCCTCCACCACGCCGAATTTCGACAGATCCGCCTTCAGGTGCGGACACCGGCGCTGCACCTCCCAGCCGTCCAGCGTGATGGTGGAGGTGTCGTCGTGCGCCTCGGCGAACCAGCCGTCGGCGTAGGCGATCCGCTCATCGGTGAGGCATTTGAAGAACGTGTACAGGTACTCGTTGTAGCCGCCGACCCGCCACGCCCTGAACCGGGTGGAGAGGAAGATCGTGTTGACCCAGTCCGGTTCGTTATCCCGCAGCACCGTGCGCACCAACTCCGGCGCGATCTCGAAGCCGTAGCGAAACTTCTCGTCCGGAATCGGTTCGCGCACCGTGCGTTTGGGGAAGTCGATGACGACGGTCTCCGGTCCCATCTTGAGTTCGACGGGGTAGCCGATGCCGTCGCAGATCTGGTCGCTCTGCAACATGATCGGCTCGAACCGGGCGCGCAGCGGTTCCAGCAACGGCTCCCCCTGCGCGGGTGCCCACGACGCTTTCGTCGCGGCCAGCACCGGGGCCATCCGCTCGGCGTAGGCGGCGATGTAGTCGGCTTTACCGGTGGTGAAGATCTGCTCCACCTCGGCGTCGGGACTCGGGTGGGTCAGCGACATCAGCTGCGAGCCGTGGAAATCCGCCACCGAACCGGGGATCATCAGCAGGCCGCCGTTGTGCCCGTTCAGCTGCATCTGCTCGAGGAACACCATCTGGTCGGGGAAGATGTTGGCTGGATCGCCGTGGTCGTCGTTGAGGTCGCGCAGTGCCGGATCCAGGAAGCACGGCGGGCCCGCTGAGGGAATCACCCAGGTGGCGCCGACGTCGGCGATGTACTGCCGGCACCGGTCCATGCCGCGCTGCCGCTTCTGGGTGGCGAACGCCTCCTTGGCGCGTTGCGGCATGTCGTAGACCATCGGGTACCAGATGGCTCCGGAGTACTGCGGCATGTGCACGTCGATGTGGCCGAATTCGGCCAGCATGTCCACGCCCAGTGGCCGGGAGTCGTTCATGTTGAACACCGTCGTCGTCCCGTCGGACACCACGATCCCGGAGTCACCGATCGGACCGTCGGCCGGTGCCCGCAGCGCGATGATCATCACGTCCAAGTCGCCCTTGGGGCCGCTGATTCGGTGTTTGACGGAGTCCTCGGTCTCGAAGAACCGGTGGAAGCCCAACTGCTCGAGTTCACCCTTGAGATCCGGAACCGGGTAGTCGGGCAGCAGGACCACCGCATCCTTGTTGACGTGTGCGGTGAGAAGTTTGGGATCGAAGTGGTCCTTGTGCAGATGCGAGACGTAGAGGTAGTCGCAGTCACCGAGGGTGTTCCAGTCCAGACCGCTGTTATCCGGGAAGACGAACCACGAGGCGAAGTACGCGGGGGTGACCCACGGATCGCACAGGATGCTGCCGGCCTCGGTGTCGATCCGAAACCCGGCGTGGCCAATGCTGGTGACCTGCATGAACGTCCTTTCCGCCGGTGGATGCACCAGATAGGAGTTTAGCTGGCGGTTCTTCACTAGGCTGGGCGGTGTGGAGGCGCCGTACGAGACCGTGATCGCCGGCGTCAGGCTGCTCTGGCGCATCCAAGGTCTGCGCTTCACCATTACTGGGACCGAGCACCTGCCGTCCACCGGTGGTGCGGTGGTGGCCATCAACCACACCGGCTACCTGGATTTCACGTTTGGCGGCCTGCCGTTCTACAACCACCGGCCACGCCGCCTGATCCGGTTCATGGCCAAGCAGGAAGTGTTCGACCACAAGGTCACCGGTCCGGTGATGCGCAAACTGCGTCATATTCCCGTCGATCGGTCCAGTGGCGCCGCGTCCTTCGACGCCGCCGTGCAGGCGCTTAGGGACGGCGAACTCGTGGGGGTCTATCCGGAGGCCACCATCAGCCGCAGCTTCGAACTCAAGGAGTTCAAGTCCGGTGCGGCGCGGATGGCCACCGACGCCGACGTACCGATCATCCCGCACATCGTCTGGGGCGCCCAGCGGATCTGGACCAAGGATCATCCGAAGAACATGTGGCGGTCCAAGGTGCCGATCTCGATCGCCGTGGGTGAACCGATCCAGCCCACCCTGCCGCCGGCCGAGTTGACCGCCCTGCTCCGCGCCAGGATGCAGGATCTGCTGGAGCAGGTTCAGGATGCCTACGGCCCCCACCCTCCCGGGGAGTACTGGGTGCCGCACCGCCTCGGCGGGGGAGCGCCCACACCGGCGCAGGCCGCCGAATTGGAAGCTGCCGAGTTGGCCGCCCGGGCCGCCAAACGTGAGGGTGGCGGAGCGGGCTAGATGGAACCCGTCTACCGCAGCATCGAGATCGCGGCGGCGGCTGCCGCCCGCATGCTCGGCACCCGGATCACCTACGAAGGCCTGGAGAACATCCCCGAGCGGGGCGGCGCGGTCATCGTGATGAACCACATCAGCTACATCGACTACCTGCCGGCCGGTCTGGCCAGTCGTCAGCGGCGCCGTCGGATCCGCTACATGCTCAAGGCCGAGGCGCTGGAGTCGGGAGTCGTGGACTGGATCATCCGGCACACCGACTGCATCCCGGTGGACCGCAGCGCCGGAGCAGGTGCCTACGCCGACGCGGTGCGCCGGCTGCGCGCCGGTCAGCTTGTGGGGGTGTTCCCGGAGGCGACCATCAGCCGCAGCTTCGAACTCAAGGAGTTCAAGAGCGGTGCGGTGCGGATGGCGCGGGAGGCGCAGGTCCCGATCGTCCCGCTGATCCTGTGGGGAGCGCAGCGGATGTGGACCAAGGATCATCCGAAAGAGCTGGGCCGCAAAAAGATTCCGTGGCTGATCCGGGCCGGTGAGCCGGTGCTGCCGCACGGAACCACGGCCGAAATCGATGCGGAACTGCGCAGCAGGATGACCACGGTTCTGCACGAGGTGCAGGAGCAGTACCCGCACCCGGCGGGCGCCTGGTGGGTGCCGCACCGGTTGGGTGGCGCGGCACCCACGCCGCAGGCGGCCACCCGTCTGGACGAGGCTGAATTGGCTGAACGCGCCCGCCGTGGCGCCGCGGAGTCAGCCTGATGCTGCCTGCGCTGGTCGCTACCGATGTCGACGGGACCCTGCTCGATCCCGCGGAGCGGGTCACGCCCCGGACCCGCGATGCGGTGGCGGCCGCTATCGCCGGCGGCGCGCAGTTCGTGCTGGCCACCGGCAGGCCGCCGCGCTGGATTCCCCCGGTGGCCGAGGCCCTCGGTTTCGGCCCGATGGCGGTGTGTGCCAACGGCGCGGTGCTCTACGACGCGGCCACTGACCGGGTCATCTCAGCCCGCACCCTGTCGGTGGACGTGCTTTCCGAACTGGCCGAAGTCACCACCCGGGTGGTACCGGGCGCCGGGTTGGCGGTCGAACGCATCGGCCGCAGTGCGCACGACACCGCCACGCCGCAGTTCGTCAGCGCACCGGGCTATGAGCACGCCTGGCTGAACCCCGACAACACCGAGGTGTCCCAGGAGGACCTGCTCAGCGCCCCTGCCGTCAAATTGCTGGTCCGCAAGCCGGGCATGCCCAGCGCAGATCTGGCCGCGGCGTTGAGCCGCCACGTCGGGATCCTCGGCGACATCACCTACTCCACCAACGACGGCCTGGTCGAGATCAGTGCGATCGGGATCAGCAAGGCCGTCGGTGTCGACGAGGTGGCCCGCCCGTTGGGGATCAGCGCCGACGACGTGGTGGCGTTCGGCGATATGCCCAATGACATCCCGATGCTGCGGTGGGCGGGGCATGGGGTGGCGATGGGCAACGCGCACCCCGAGACGCTCGCCGCGGCCAACGAGGTCACCGCGCCCAACGGCGACGACGGCGTGGCCCGGGTCCTCGAACGATGGTGGCTTTAGGCCGGTCGCCTGCGCCGCCCAGCGCACCGCTTGCATATACCCTTGGGGGTATGTAAGTTGGTCCCCAGGGGGATACCCCCCAAGGTATATATATGGACCCTGAAAGGAGGCGACGCCGATGTTGGCTGATGAACGCAATGTCGCCGAGATTCTGAACCGGCTGCGGCGAGCCCAAGGCCAGTTGGGCGGTGTGATCGCCATGGTCGAGCAGGGCCGCGACTGCAAGGACGTGGTGACCCAACTCGCCGCGGTGTCCAAGGCGCTGGACCGGGCCGGCTTCAAGATGGTGGCCTGCGGGCTGCGGGATTGCGCAGCCGGGACCCACGGCGGGGAGACCGCCGCGCTGACCGAAGCGGAACTCGAAAAGCTGTTCTTGACCCTTTCCTGACCCCCGTCCCGAACCCCAACCAGATCCGAGGAGAAAAACCATGTTGTTCAACCAGTACTACCTGGACTGTCTGTCGCACGCCTCCTACCTGATCGGCGATGAGACCTCCAAGCGCGCCGTCGTCGTCGACCCGCAGCGCGACGTCAGCGAATACATCGCCGACGCCGAGGCGGCCGGCATGACGATTGAGTTGGTCATCGAGACCCACTTCCACGCCGACTTCCTCTCCGGACACCTGGAACTGGCCGAGGCCACCGGAGCCAAGATCGTCTACTCGTCGGTGGCCAAGCCGGAGTTCGACTTCATTCCAGTCGAGGACGGGCAGCGTTACTCGCTGGGCGATGTCTGGTTGGAGTTCCGTCATACCCCCGGCCACACCCCGGAGTCGATGAGCGTCGTGGTCTACGAACACGCCGACGACACCGTCCCGTACGGCGTCATGACCGGGGACACCCTGTTCATCGGTGACGTCGGCCGGCCGGATCTGCTGGGCTCGATCGGGTTCACCAAGGAGGAGTTGGCCGACAAGCTCTACGAGTCGCTGCACACCAAGCTGATGACCCTGCCCGACTCGACCAAGGTCTATCCCGCCCACGGTGCGGGTTCGGCCTGCGGGAAAAACCTGTCGACCGAGTTGTGGTCGACGATGGGCGAGCAGCGCAAGACCAACTACGCGCTGCGGGCCTCGAGCAAGGAGAAGTTCGTCGAGTTGGTTACCGAGGGGCAGCCGCCCGCGCCCGGCTACTTCGTCTACAACGCGATCCTCAACCAGAAGGGCCGCGAATTGCTCGACGAGACAGAGATGCCCGCGGCCATGACCTATGACGAGGTCCGCGAGGCAATGCAGGCCGGCGCGATCCTGGTCGATGGCCGCGATCCCGAGGAATTCGCCCTCGGCCACCTCAAGGGGGCGGTGAACATCGGACTGGAGGGCCGCTACGCGGAGTTCGCCGGTTCGGTGGTCAAGCCGGAGGACAACATCATCCTGTTCACCGACCCGGAGCGTGTGTTGGAGGGCAAGAACCGGCTGGGCCGCATCGGGTTCGACCGGGTGATCGGCTACCTCTCCGACCCCTACGCGGTGATGTTCGACCGCCGCGACGACGTCGCGGTGGCCTCCCGGCTGACCACCAACGCCCTCGGGGAACGCATCGCTGACGTGCCTGAACTGCAGTTGGTAGACGTTCGCAACCCCGGTGAGACCGCCGCCGGCATGATCGCCCGCGCGGTCAACATCCCGGTCGGTCAACTGCCGGACCGGGTGGGCGAGTTGGACCCGCGCAAGCCCACCGTGGTGTACTGCGCCGGGGGCTATCGCTCCTCAGTTGCGGCCAGCCTGCTGCGGCAGCGCGGTTTCGCCGATGTGAGCGATCTCCTGGGCGGATATAACGCTTGGGAAGCGGCCACTCAGAACGCCTGAGCACGAAAGAGAAAAGAGCCATGGGCACCACTGGAAAACACCAGTTCCTGATCATCGGCGGCGGCACCGCCGGCATCACCGTCGCCTCGCGACTGCTGCGTAGGGGTCACACCGATGTCGCGGTGATGGAGCCCTCGGACAAGCACTACTACCAGCCGATGTGGACGCTGGTGGGTGGTGGGCAGGCCAGCGCCGCGTCCACCGAACGGTCCGAGGCCTCCGTCATGCCGAAGAAGGCGACCTGGATCCGCAAGGCCGCCAGCGAGGTCGACCCGGAAGCCAACACGGTCACCTCCCAGGACGGGTCTACCTACGCCTATGACGTGCTGGTGGTGTGCCCGGGCATCCAATTGGATTGGAACAAGACCGACGGCTTAGAGGGCGCGCTGGGCCGCAACGGGGTCTCGTCGAACTACCGGTTCGACCTGGCACCGCGGACATGGGATTTCATCCGTGAAACTCGTTCCGGCTCAGCGGTGTTCATGATGCCGTCCGGTCCGATGAAGTGCGCCGGCGCGCCGCAGAAGATCGCGTATCTGGCCAGCGACTACTGGCGCAAGCAGGGTGTGCTGAAGAACATCGACGTCCACCTGGTGCTGCCCACCCCGCGGGCCTTCGGCATTCCGGCGATCGCCGACAGCCTGGACAAGGTGATCGCCGACTACGGCATCCACCTGCACACCTCCTCGGAGATCACCGCGGTGGACGCCGACGCCCGCAAGGTGACGGTCAGCGCCCTCGCCGACGGCGGCACCGACACCACGCTGGCCTTCGACATGCTGCACGCGGTGCCGCGGCAGTCGGCACCGGACTGGATCAAAACCAGCCGACTGTCGACCGGCGAGCCCACCGGCTACGTCGAGGTGGACAAGTTCAGCATGCAACATGTCCGCTATCCGAATGTGTTCGCCCTCGGGGACGCCGGGTCGTCGCCGAACTCCAAGACCGGGGCGGCGATCCGCAAGCAGGCACCCGTCGTCGTGGAGAACATCGAATCCCATCTCGGCGGCCGACCCCTGACGGCCCGTTACGACGGCTACGCGTCCTGCCCGATCGTCACCTCCACCCATGACATGTTGCTGGCGGAATTCGACTACGACTTCAACCTCAAGCCGTCATTCCCGGTCCTGGACCCGACCACGCCGCACCGGCCCTACTGGTACCTGAAGAAGTACGGGCTGCCGTTCATGTACTGGAACCTGATGCTCAAGGGCGTCGCCTAGGCGGACGGCAGCGGGGTCAGGCGTCGAGGTCCTTCTCGACCAACTCCGCGATGACGTCGACCACCGCCGGGTCGTCGGACTCCACCGTGACCGACGCACCGTTGCCGGCGCCGAGGGTCATGATCATCAGCGCCGAACCGGCATCCACCGGATCCCCGCCGTCGAGTGCGAGGGTCACCGGCACACCGGCGTTGACCACGGCCTCGGAGATGATCGCGGCCGGGCGTGCGTGCAGTCCGACCGCCGAACCGACGATGACGGTCTTACTAGGCATGAGGGCTCCTTCTGGGTGGTCGTCGAGTGCCGAAAACCTCGCGTACTGGTGTGATTTTTACTCGAACTATCACGCCGAAACCGCGGTTTCGGCGGATGAGGTGCCCAGCGTTGGGCCGGCTGGGCCGGGCCGGGGGCCGCTGAACTGCTTGGCGGCGATCACCGCCAGGGCGGCGATGACGGTGCCGGCGGCCAGAGCCACCAGGAACCAGGCCAGTTTCCCGATGGCGAAGAACACGAAGATGCCGCCGTGCGGTGCCTTCAGCGTGACGTCGAAGGCCATGATCAGCGCCCCGGTGACCGCGCCGCCGGCCATCATCGACGGGATCACCCGGAACGGGTCGGCCGCGGCGAACGGGATGGCACCCTCGGAGATGAACGACGCGCCCAGCAGCCAGGCCGCCCGGCCGTTCTCGCGTTCGGGCTCGCTGAACAACCGTGGCCGCAGCGTGGTGGCCAGCGCCATGGCCAGCGGCGGGACCATGCCCGCTGCCATGACGGCGGCCATGATCTGCAGGGACCGCGGTTCGGAGATGGTCAGTCCGGCGGTGGCGAACGCGTAGGCGGCCTTGTTGACCGGCCCGCCGAGGTCGAAGCACATCATCAGACCCAGGATCACCCCGAGGATCAGCACCGACCCGCCGCCCAGGCCGTTCAGCCAGTTGGTCAGCCCGGCGGTGATGGCGGCCAGCGGGCGGCCCAGCAGCAGGAACATCAGCAGGCCGACGATCAGTGAGGCCAGCAGTGGGATGACCACCACCGGCATCAGGCCGCGGAACCACTGTGGCACATTCCATCTGCTGACCCACAGTGCGGCGAAGCCGGCGATCAGGCCGCCGACGATGCCGCCGATGAACCCGGCGCCGACCAGTCCGGCGACGGCTCCGGCGGTGAACCCGGGCGCCAGACCCGGCCGGTCGGCGATCGCGAAGGCGATGTAGCCGGCCAGTGCCGGCACCAGGAACCCGAAAGCCAGGCCGCCCAGGGTGAACAACACAGCTCCCAGGTACTGCATCAGGCCACCGCTGGGCAGGTCGGTCAGCGAGTTGCTGGTCGCGATGATCTTGCCCAGGGAGTCGGTCTTGCCCTCGGGGGCGTTGGCGATCTCGTAGCCGGCCAGCAGGAAGCCCAGCGCGATCAGCAGGCCGCCCGCCGCGACGAACGGAATCATGTAACTCACACCGGTCAGCAGAATCTGCCGGATCCTGGTACCCCAACCGAGGCCGCCGGCGGCGATCGCAGGAGTGGCCGCGGTCGCCTCCCTTGAACCCTCGACCCGGGTGGCGTTCGGATTGCCTGCGGCGGCAACGGCTTCAGCGATCATCGCGTCGGGCTCGTTGATGGCCCGCTTGACCCCGGAGGCGATCACCGGCTTTCCGGCGAACCGCCGGCGGTCCTTGACCCCGACGTCGGTGGCGAAGATGACGGCACCGGCGTCGCCGATCGTCTCCGCGCTCACCGGGGTACTGCCCGAGGAACCCTGCGTCTCGACGATCAGCCGGACACCGGCGCGCTCGGCGGCCATCTTCAGCGCATCGGCGGCCATGTAGGTATGGGCGATACCGGTGGGGCAGGCCGTGATGGCGACCAGCGACGGGACCTTGCTCCCGCTGGCGGCGGCAGCGCCGGTGGCGGCCGCAGCCGCGGCCGGCACGGCAGCCGGGGTGAGGACGCCGTCGACCAGACTCACCACATCGGCGTCGGTGGGCGCCTCGCGCAGCGCTTGCACGAATTCCGGACGGACCAGGGCCCGGGCCAGGCTGGACAGCAATTTCATATGCTCGGCGCCGGCGGACTCCGGGGCGGCGATGAGAAACACCAGATCGGCCACCCCATCGGCGGCGCCGAAATCCACTCCCGGCTGCAACCGGGCGAAGGCGACGGAGGCCTCCCGCACCGCGGCCGACCGGCAGTGCGGAATGGCGATTCCGCCGGGCAGCCCGGTCGCCGACTGGGCCTCCCGTGCCAGCGCCGCGGACAGCAGGGCCGCGCCGTCGTCGGCCCGGCCCGAGTCGGTGACCAGGCCCGCCAGGCGTCGGATCACCGACTCCTTCTCCGAGCCGGCGTCGGTGTCGAGCAGGATCAGGTCGGTGGTGATGACCGAGGGAGTGGTCGGCGGGGGATTGCTCATGGCGCACCTTCGGTTGGCGGATGTGGGGTTGGCGGATGTGGGGT
>NZ_JBILVF010000246.1:0-2968 GCF_044370595.1 Mycobacterium sp. | reverse complement strand
CCCCTGTTTCCAGACACGGAGCACCCACGCCGGATGCGAGCACCCCTAACCCGCCCAGTATCACCCACCCAAAACAGACCACGGACAGAAATCACCGATTTTGATGATCGGAAATCCCGCACTGAAGCGATCTCAGCAAAATGATTGCGATCGAAGGGACCAACCATCTTCCTGCTTGGCGGCAGAGCTTTCCGCGCGAACCATGCGGCCCCTCCCCGTCCCCGGGAACTCGAATAACACCGCCCCGGGACGACAAAAAAGGCGCCTCTCGGCGCCCGAAATAGCAGATCAGAGGTAATTTCCGCTTGATACAGAGACGCCTGTTCGAACGCCTGACAAGAGTTCGAGTCCCGTCAGCCACCCCCATGCGAAAGCCGCTCCTGAGGAGTTCAGGAGCCGATTTCTGGTTGGCTGAGGGCGAAAAGGGCTCCACACGTTAAGACGCACGTTATTCGTCGGGTCGCCCTCTACGCCCCGCGGCCGGGACTGAGTACCAGCGATGCGACCAGCAAAACCCCGGGCAGGGCCAGGTCACCGTCGCCCCAACCCCCTTGCCGCACGCCCCGCCCGGTGCGTCAACCGTCGATCCGCAGCGAGGAGTCGCGGATCAGAGGCTGAAGCGGTACAGCCGGGGCGGCTGCTGCATGGCGGACGGATTAGACGCGCATCCCGAGGGCGGCGGCTGAACGTCGCCTCTTGGGTGTCCGAGACGGCGATGTGTTCCGCCGCTAGGAACGCTCGCCGCAGCTCATCCAGCACGGCGTCGTCAACCTCGATCCGCACCTCGGCCCGCCGGAGCCAGTTCGGCGCTGGCCTTGCCGAGGGCGGTGGGTTCTGGACTATCAGGTGCGGGACGGCAGCCGCACGAGACCTACCTTTTCCCAGTGCAGCGCCAAGCGGTTCGGCGCCAGACGCATCTCTCTCGCCGGGAGGTCCTGCCCACCCGGCGGTGACGGGTGGCCGAGGACGAGGATGTCCCGGCGGAACGTCATCGTGTTGATGACCTCCGCCAAGGCCCAGGCTCCGAGGTCGTGACCCCGCATCGCCGGGTGCAGGTGGGCCTGGCCGAGGAAGAGGACTCCCTCCGCGTAGGGCTGATCGAACTGCTCGGCCAACCCGTCCACGACGCGATCATCGTCGAAGAGCGCCCGGAACTCCGTCGTGTCGCTGCTGATCGCGTCGAGCAGGTCCGGGAGATCGCCGCATAGCCGCGCGGTAAGGAACGTGACGGTGCCGACGTTGATTGGTTCCGCGTCCTCGTCGTCGGCGTCGTGCATCGCCAGCGCTGCGCTTCAGGAGATCGCACTGGTGTCGGGGATATCGCCGCCCTCGGCCGGCGCACCGCCGCAGTCGGTGACGCAGGGATCGGTCAGGGTGGTCATCGGTCTATCATCACCGGGAGGCCGCTGTCAGCGCCTTTGCGAGGTGCGCTCAACGGCAGCGTCGTTGCATGTGCGGTTGCCGGATCTCTTTGCACTGCAACGGATATTCCGCAAAAACCGGCAATGCCCCGGGGACTAACCACCTCAGCCCCGCGCCAGCGCCCGCTCGATCACTCGCGAGATCTCCTGGTGCAGAGCCGGTTCCGCCCCCATCAACGGGAAAACGCCCGGGCCCCAGGAAGGGGTGGGCCCGGGCGTTTCCCCGCCGACGAGACGGACTAGTTGTCGCCTCGCTGAGTGCTGCGGGCGGCCCGGCCGGTGTCGCCGTCGGACTGCTCGTCGGCACCCGCAGCCGCTTCGGGGTCGGAGCCCTCGTCGACGGGTGCGGGGGCTTCGGCCGGTTCCGCTTCGGGAGCCTCAATCGCCTCCACGGCGGCTTCGATCTCGGCGACGTTCTCGACGGCCGGCGCGGGATCATCGACGACCGCGGCCGGGGCTTCCTCGACGACGGCAACCACATCCTCGGCCGGAGCCTCGGCCGGGGCTGGGGCCTCGACCGGAGCCGGGGCCTCGGCCGGGGCCGGTGCCGGGGTGTCGGCGACAACCTCGACCGCGGGTGTCTCGACCGGGGCTGCTGCAGCGGTTTGAGCGCCAGGCGGTGGCGGCGGGGTGATCAGCAGCTTGTCGGCGAGGAACTGACCCAGCCCGATGTTCGCGCCGAGCAGACCGTTGGGGATGCCTTCGACTGAGGGCAACCCCGGTGGTGTCGCGAGCGATAATGCGACGCCGTCGAACCCGGTTCCTCCCGACCACGTCGTGGGCGGATTGTCGGGGTCATTCAAAGAACCGTCCTGGGGCATGGCGTTGAGCAGGCCGCCCAGCCTGATGCCGAGCGTTGTGCCTTCGGGAAGGTCTCCGAAGATGCTTCCGGCGATTCCGGTCAGGTCGAGGAAGCCGGCGCCGTTGAGGAAGGCGTTGGTCATGTTGGCCGGGATGTTGATGAGTTCGTTGATCGCCCCGATGACATCGCCGGCTTGGAAGAACTCGCCGATCGCGGTGAAGCTCTTGGTCAACTGCACGATCGGCGAGATCAGTGTCCCGACCAGGGCGACTAATTGCCCGCTGTAGGGGGTGTTCAGGAAGTTCCATACCGGAGCGAAGCCTTCGAAAAACTCCAGCGACAGGGGGTTGGTCGGACTGCTCGGGTTTAACACGGCGCTTGCGGCGGCCTGCAGGAGAAAGATATTTCCCTCGAAAGGAGGTAGCGGCTGACTTTGCCCCTGTTGTACGGGTTCGGTTTTCGAAAGGTACTGGCCGACGGGCACCACTAATTCGCCTTGCGGACCCTCCAAGGTCGCCTGGGTGCCCGGATCCCAAGGTGCCTGGAAGAAGGTCTGGATGTTGCCCCAGATCTGCTCGGGGATCAGGCCGGCGTTGCCGTTGCCCAGTTCCTCGACGTAGGTGCCGATGTTGGCGCCGATGGTCTGCAGCAGCGGGAACGGGTTCTGCTCGTTGAGCTTGCCGAGTGTCTGGATGTTGGCGAACGCGGTCTCGAACGCGGTGACCCAAGGCGTGATCGGGTCGAT
>NZ_JBILVF010000137.1:0-9426 GCF_044370595.1 Mycobacterium sp. | reverse complement strand
CAGTGCCCGCCTGGCTTCAGGCGGGCACTGTGCTTTCTGGGTCTTGGCCGGCTGAGGTCTAGACCGTCGCGCCGGCCTTGACCATGCCGGCCAGTCGGCCGGTGATGATCTCCTCGGCCTCGGTCACCATCCGGGACACCAACTCACCGCAGGTAGGAATGTCGTGGATCAAGCCCATCACCGTGCCCACCGACCAAATGCCGGCATCAGGATCGCCGTCCTCGAACACTGTGCGGCCCCGCGAACCGGCCACCAGTTCCTGGATGTCGCCGAACTGGCCGCCCTTGTTGAGAATCTCCACCACCTCACGCGACACGGCGTTGCTGGCCACCCGGGCGGTGTTGTGCAGGGTCCGGAAGATCAATTCGGTGCCGAGTTCGTTGCCGTCGACGATGGCCTGCTTGATGTTCTGGTGGATGGGTGATTCCACCGTGCACATGAACCGAGTGCCCATATTGACCCCGTCGGCGCCCAACGCCAGCGCGGCAACCAGTCCGCGGGCATCACCGAAGCCGCCGGAGGCGATCATCGGGATCTCGATATCCTTGGCCGCCGCCGGGATGAGCACCAGACCCGGCACATCGTCCTCACCGGGATGGCCGGCGCACTCGAACCCGTCGATGCTGATGCCGTCGACGCCCAGGCCCTGGGCCTTGATGGCGTGCCGCACCGAGGTGCACTTATGCAGCACTTTGATGCCGTTGTCGTGGAACATCGGCAGATGTGGGGCCGGGTTGGAGCCGGCGGTCTCGACGATCTTGATGCCCGCGTCGACGATCACCTGGCGGTACTCGTCATAGGGCGGCGGGTTGATCGCCGGCAGGATGGTGAGGTTGACGCCGAACGGCTTGTCGGTCATCTCCCGGGTCCGGTCGATCTCGCGCGCCAGGTCTGCCGGAGTGGGCTGGGTCAACGCGGTCAAAAAGCCCAGGGCGCCCGCATTGGCAACGGCGGCAACGAGTTCGGCGCGGCCCACCCACTGCATTCCACCCTGGGCGATCGGGTGTTCCACACCGAAGGTCTCGGTGAACTTGGTTGTCAGTGTCATTCTGTATCTCCTGTTAACTGAACCTGATGCTCTTCGCGCGAGCGCTCATCGGGGCCGATGCTCTTCGCGCAAGCGCTCATCGGGGCCGATTCTCTTCGCGCAAGCGCTCATCGGGGCCGATTCTCTTCGCGCAAGCGCTCATCGGGGGGCCATGCGGATTGCGCCGTCGAGGCGGATCACCTCGCCGTTGAGCATCGGATTCTGCACGATGTGCACAGCCAAGGCACCGTACTCGCTGGGGTTGCCCAGCCGCGACGGGTGCGGGACCTGCGCGCCGAGCGAGGCCTTGGCCGGTTCGGGCAGCCCGGCCAGCAGTGGGGTGTCGAAGAGTCCCGGGGCGATGGTCATCACCCGGATCTGCTTGTCGGCGAGGTCCCGGGCGATCGGCAAAGTCATGCCGACCACACCACCCTTGGATGCCGAGTAGGCGGCCTGGCCGATCTGGCCGTCGAAGGCGGCCACCGAGGCGGTGTTGATGATGACGCCACGCTCGCCACCGATGGCGTCGGTCTTGGCCATCCGCTCGGCCCCCAGGCGCAGCACGTTGAACGTGCCGACCAGGTTGATGTTGATGATGCGGGCGAATTTGTTCAACGGGTAGACCCCGGCCTTGCCCAGCACGCGGATGGCGTCGCCGGTGCCGGCGCAATTGACCACGATGCGCACCGGGCCCATCGACTCGGCCAGGTCGAACGCTGTGGCGACGGCGTCCTCGTCGGTCACATCGGCCGGGGCGAACGCGACCCGATCACCGCCGGACCCAGAGTTCAGGTCCTTGGCGACGTCCTCGCCCTTGGAGGTGGGCAGGTCAAGGATGACGACCTTGGCACCCTCGTCGAGCAGGGCCTTCGTGGTGGCCAGGCCCAAGCCGGAGGCTCCACCGGTGACGACGGCTACCGCGTCCTTGATCTCCACGCGCACGATCCTCTCCGGGACTCCGGGTCCCGCATCGTCATCGACCTACTGGTTGGTTGGGACTTCGTTGGGACTATAGCGCAGGGGGTTAAACCCAATCGTTCAGGACGGCGTCGGTGTCCTCCCCCGACGTCCGCGGCGGGGTGGGCGTACCGGGCTGGGTCCGGGAGAACCTCGGCGCGGGCATCGGGAAGATCGAATCCCCCACTTTGTAGAAGCTGCCGCGCTCGACGTTGTGGGGTTCGGTCTCGATCTCCGCGAAAGACAGAATCGGGGTGACGCAGGCGTCGCTGCCGGCGAACACCCTGGCCCAGTGGTCGCGGTCGTGCTGAGCGAAGGTCTCGGCAAGGGTCGCCCGCAGCTCCGGCCACCGGGCGAACTCGTTCTGGCCGGGCAGAGCGGCCGGGTCGAGTTCCAGTTTCGCGAGCATCTCGGCGTAGAACTGCGGCTCGATGGAGCCGACCGCGACGTGGCGGCCGTCGGCGCACTCGTAGACGTCGTAGTACGGGGCGCCGGTGTCGAGCATGTTGGTGCCGCGCACATCGCTCCACATTCCGGTGTGCCGGAAGGCGAACATCATCTGCGCGAGCACCGCCGAACCGTCGACCATGGCGGCGTCGATCACCTGTCCCTTGCCGGAGCGTTCCCGTTCGTAGAGTGCGGACAGGATGCCCACCAGGAGGAACATCGAGCCGCCACCGAAGTCTCCCACCAGATTCAGCGGCGGCACCGGCTTCTCATCAGCCCGGCCGATGGCGTGCAGAACCCCGTTGAGGGAGATGTAGTTCATATCGTGTCCGGATTGCTGGCTGCGCGGACCGGTCTGCCCCCAGCCGGTCATCCGGGCGTAGATCAGCCGTTCGTTGACCGCTGCGCAGTCCTGCGGCCCCAGGCCAAGACGCTCGGTGACGCCGGGCCGGAAGCCCTCGATGAGCACATCGGCCTTGGCGATCAACCGCATGACCAATTCGCGGTCGGTCTCACTCTTCAGGTCGGCGGTCACCGAACGGCGACTGCGCAGCAAGAAGTCATTGCCGGGGGCCGCACCCAGACCGGGTTTGGGGCGTTCGACACGGACCACGTCGGCCCCGAGATCACCGAGGATCATCGCCGCGTGCGGTCCCGGTCCGATACCGGCCAGTTCGACAACACGCAAGCCTGTCAGGGGTCCCGACATATTCCCTACCGCCCTTCGTGCGCTGGAGATGGACTCTTTGTACCGTGTCCTACTGTGACCTCCTACACCGGCATCGACGACCTCTCCGTCTCCCTGGACGGCAACGTCCTGTCGGTGACCTTCAACCGCCCCGACAGTCTCAACTCGCTGACCACCGCCATGTTGACCACGCTGGCCGACACCCTGGATCGCGCCGCGGGCGACCCGCAAGTGAAGGTGGTCCGACTGGGCGGCGCGGGACGCGGGTTCTGTTCAGGAGCCGGAATCAGCGCCGAAGATCAAGCGGCACAAGCGGCTTCGGTTTCTATCGACGATCTTCTGGTTGCGGCTAACCGGGCCGTGCAGGGCATCGCGGCGCTGCCCAAGCCGGTGGTCGCCGTCGTGCACGGACCCGCCGCGGGCGTCGGTGTCTCACTGGCTCTGGTCAGCGACGTCGTGCTGGCGTCGGAAAAAGCCTTCTTCATGTTGGCATTCACCAAGATCGGTCTGATGCCCGACGGCGGCGCCACGGCCTTGGTGGCCGCGGCGGTGGGCCGGATCCGGGCGATGCGGATGGCGCTGCTGGCCGAGCGCATCCCGGCTGCTGAAGCGCTGGACTACGGAATGGTCAGCGCCGTCTATCCGCACGACGATTTGGAGTCGGGCGTCGCGGCGGTGATCGACAAACTCGCGTCCGGCCCGGCAGTGTCGCTGCGACTGACCAAGCAGGCCATCAACGCCGCGACGCTGACCGAACTTGACGGGGCGATCGGCCGCGAATGCGAAGGCCAGATGGTTCTGCTGAAGTCGCGGGACTTCATCGAGGGCACCAAAGCCTTCCAGCAGCGTCGCACACCGTCCTTCACCGACGAGTGATTGTCCCCGGCATGCACACGCCGTTCACCTATCCTTTGGCCCCGCCCCGTCGGCAGATCCCGGCCACTGCGAAGTCGAGCAGGGAATCCAGGGCGGTATCGCGCGTGGAACCCGACGGGAGCAGCACGGCGCCGTCCAGGCACAGCCGGGCGAAGCCATGCACGGTGACCCAGGCCTTCAATTCGGCGCCGGGCCGGCCTGACGGGTCCAGCACGCCGTGGGTGACCAGTTCGTCCAGTGCACTGCCGAGCAGGGCGTAGGTACCGGCCTCCTCGTGGGCGGGGTCCCTCGGCGCCAGGCAATGAACACCGAAGCGGCCGAACATCACCTCGAACAGTTCGGGGTGGGCCAGGGCGAACTCCACGTAGGCCCGGCCGGTGGCCTTGAATCGGTTGACGGCCAGTTCCGCCGGGGTCGTGCCGATCCGGGTCGCGCCCATTGCCCGACGCATCCGCCGGCCTAGTTTCTCGAAACCGTGGGCAGCCACGGCGGTCAGCAGGTCGGACTTGTCGTTGAAGTGCCGGTAGGCGGCATTGGCGGAGACGCCCACCTCGCGGGCGGTGCCCCGCAGGCTGAATTCGCCGATCCCGTCGTCCTCGATGAGGCGCGTGGCCGTCAGCACGAGGGCGTTGCGCAGATCGCCGTGGTGGTAGGTGTTCTTCGCCGCCGTCACAATCTCTATGTTGACAGTGTCAACACCGCGAGTAAAGTCTGTCCTTCTGGTGGCCGCTGACGATGCGCTGCGTCCGGCCCTACGCCAACAGTGCCGGGCCTACCGGGGGCCCGGCGGCATCTAGTAGTTTTATGATTTACAATTGTTGATCTAATACTCACTAATTTGAGGTTAGGCTTTTTCCATGCGAAGGAGGTTCATGCGGATGGCACGATCAAAGGCTCTCGGAGCCGCCGCCATCTCAGCTCTCGCCCTGGTCGCCCTGGCCCCGGCGGAGGCTGCCGCCGAGACCGTCGAACTCGGCGGCACCGCTGATGTCGACTTGGTCGACATCGAGAACGGGGGCGATCTCGAGATCGACCAGAATTGGACCATCAGCGAACTGCAGCCCAGCACAGACGCGATTCCCTACCGGGTTGCCGGCACGCTGTGGGAAGCGTCCGCCACCGCCGAACTGGAGAACGGCGGAGTCCCTGTGATTACCGGATTCTTCGCTCGATCCGGCTCCGACAGCTACCCGGTCCTATGGAACGTGCCCAGCCCCTTGGGGGTCAACCCGGCGCCGCTGCCGCCGGCGGGATCGGTCACCGGGAAGTTCTACTTCGACGTCACCGGCCCCGCTCCCACGAGCGTGGCCTACCTGGACTCCGAAGGAGAACTCATCGAGTGGGGGACCTCCGCCGGCTGATCGTGGGCGATGGGTCGCTGCGATGCGCCCCCCAATCTAGATGTTGACAGCGTGAACACCAGGAGTAAAGTTCACGTTGTGAACATATTGTCGCCCTTCGCGACGTCCAGCCGTGGGTGGAGAAGCCCGACAGGTCAAGCGCAGCCAGCGGGCACTGTTGGTGCCGAACACGATTCGCAGGCCTAGCACGGAATGAAGCTCGCCGTCTTCGGCGCCACCGGCCTCACGGGTGGACTCGTGGTCGCCCAGGCGCTCGAGCACGGGCATGGGGTCACGGCACTGGTTCGTGATCCGCGCCGCGTGTCGCTGAGCCACCCGCGGCTCACCGTGATCGGTGGCAATCCCGTGGTGTCGGGCGACGTCGAGCGGTGTGTTCGCGGCGCGGACGCCGTCATCCACTGCCTCGGCATCGGCGGCAAGGGCGACGGCAAGCCGACCTCACTCATATCGGACTCGGTGCTTGCCACTCTCGCCGCGATGGAGCAGCATCGCGTCCCGCGCATCGTGTGCATGTCGAACGTCGGGGCCGGCGGCAGCGGCAGTCGGTTCGCCAATCGCCTCGTCATCCCGCTCTTCGTGCGCTGGCTGCTCCCCATCATCGAGGACAAGAACCGGATGGAGGCCGGCCTCAGCGAGAGCGCGGCCACGTGGTGTTCTGTGCGCCTCCCGAACATCGTGGAGGGACCCGAGCGTCCGCTGCGCGTCAGCACCGACGGCCGAGGGATCGGCCTCTCGGTCACCGCCGCCTCGGCCGCGCGCTTCCTCCTCGCTCAGGCCACATCCGCCGAGGTCGTCTACTCGACGCCGAGCATCAGCAACTGAGGTGACGTGATGGAAACACCGAACATCTATCTGCAGGGCAACTTCGCCCCGGTCGAGAGTGAGGTGACGGCGTTCGACCTGGAGGTGATCGGGCAGATCCCCGCCGAGCTGGAGGGTCGCTATCTACGCAACGGACCCAACCCCGTCAGTGTCGAGCGACCCGAGCAGCACCACTGGTTCGCCGGGCCGGGGATGGTTCACGGTGTGCGGCTGCGCGGCGGCCGTGCCGAGTGGTATCGCAACCGCTACGTGCGCAGCCGGGCGGTACGCGCGGCACTGGGCGAACCGGCCACCGCAGCGGACCCGCCCGGCGCCCCTAACACCAGCGTTCTGGCCTGGGCCGGTGCCACGTTGGCGGTCGTCGAGGGCGGCAGTCCGCCGGTCGAGTTGGGCTACGAACTCGATACCGGTGCGGTGAACGCGTTCGCCGGGAGCCTGCCCGGGGCGTTCAGCGCGCACCCCAAGTTCGACCCGCTCACCGGCGAGTTGCACGCGATGTGTCACGCCTGGGCGCAGTGGTTGGACCACATCAAGTACGTGGTCGTCGCCGGCGACGGGCGGGTGTCAAAGACTGTCGACATCCCGTTGCCCGGGATGGTGATGGTGCACGACATGTCGCTGACCCGGAACTACGCGGTGGTCTACGACCTACCGGTGACCGTCGATATCGGCCTGGCCGGGGCGGGTCGGTTCCCGTTCCGGTGGAACCCGGACTACACCCCGCGGCTCGGACTGCTCCCCCGCAGCAGCAGCGACGCCGCCGACATCATCTGGTGCGAACTGGATCCCTGTTACGCCTACCACCCGATGAACGCCTACGACGCCGATAACGGCACCGTCGTCATCGACATCTGTCGCTACGATGCGATGTTCGCCCGCGACATCCTCGGACCGGCCGGGGATTGCCTGCCCAGCCTGTACCGCTGGACCGTCGACCCGGTGGGCCGGACGGTGCGTCAGGCCCGGATCGACGACCGCACACTGGAGTTCCCCCGCGTCGCGGCGTCGGTCTCGGCGAGCCGGCACCGCTTCGGCTACGGAGTCGGGGTCGGTGACGGGTTCGCTCCCGGCGACATCTACAAACACGACCTGGACAAGGACACCGTCGAGGTGCACCCGCTTGGCGTGGGCCGCGGTTCCGGCGAGACCGACTTCGTGCCCCGCGAGCACCCCACCGGAGAGGACGACGGATGGCTGATGAGCTACGTCTACGACGCGACCACCGACAGCAGCGAGTTCGTCATCCTCGACGCCCGAGACCTGTCGGAGCCTCCGGTCGCCAGAGTGATTTTGCCGCAGCGGGTTCCGTTCGGATTCCACGGCAACTGGATTAGCGACCACGCCGTGCGGACCACGACGTGACGGCACTCAACCGGCGTGTCCCGACCCGTGTCGGGACACTGGCCGTCGCAGACAGCGGTCCAGGGGAGGGTCTCGGCACACCGGTGGTGCTGTGGCCGTCGCTGTTCAGCGACCACCGCCTCTACCGCCACGTCATCGACCTGCTGGGCCCGCAGCGGCGGACCATCAGTGTCGACGGCCCGGGCTTCGGGTGCAGCAACCCGCCCGACGGCGACGTCCATCCCGACCGGTACGCCGGGGCGGTGGTCGATCTCCTCGACGAACTGGGAATCGCCGCCGCGGTGGTGGCCGGCTGCTCGTGGGGCGGTCAGGTCGCCGCGCAGACCGGCGTGCAGCACCCGCAGCGCACCACCGCGGTGTTGATGATGAACACACCGCTGGCGCCCAGCCTGGGCGGCCACCGTTTCCAAGTCCTCGGCACCCGCGTCATGGGATCAACGACGTTCTGGGGCAGGGGCGTCGCCCGCTCGATGATCGCAGCGTCCGCTCAGCAGGAACACCCGGAGCGGGTAGACGAGTTCGTGTCGGCCTTCAGGTCCTTCGACCGCTCGGCGGCGACGGCCACGGTGCGAACGGTCCTGACCCGCTCCCCCGGCCTGGCCACGGTACTGCCACAGCTGCGCGTGCCGACCACCATCCTGATGGGCGGGCAGGACGCGCTGTACCCGGTCGACGCGGCGATGCCACTGGCCCGCCTCGCACCCGAGGCCACCATCGAGGTCGTGCCGTCGTGCGGGCATCTCGCCCCGCTGGAGGCACCCGAAGCCGTTGTGGCCGCACTGGATTCGCTGGCTCGGAACAGCTGAGGGCGGCAGGATCACTTCAATGGACCTCATCGAAGCCCTGCGGAGCACTGGGGCGGTGCGCGAGTTCACCGATGACCCGGTCGACGACGACGTCGTCGCACGCATCCTCGACACCGCTCGGTTCGCGCCCAGTGGCGGCAACGCCCAGGCCTGGCATGTGGTGGTAGTCAAGGACAAGAGCACCCGAATCCGGTTGCGGGACCTGTACCTTCCCGGGTGGCGTGACTACCTGGCGATGAGCGCCGCGGGCCTGCGGCCGTGGGCGCCGGGCAACGATCCGGCCGACGAGGCGGCTGCGGTGGCAGCCATACCCGCCGAACTCGCCGCGGCGGCAGGCCAGGGATTCGCCGCCGAACTGGACCGTGTCCCGGTGCTGCTGGCGGTGTTCGCCGATCTGCCGGCGCTGGCCGCGGTGGACCGCGACTTCGAGCGGTACCCGATCGCCGGGGGCGCCTCGGTGTACCCGTTCGTCTGGAGCGTCCTGCTGGCCGCGCACGCCGAGGGTCTGGGCGGGGTGATGACCACCATGCTGGTCCGTGTCGAACCGCAGGTGAAACAACTGCTGGGAGCGCCGGAGCACTGGGCGCTGGCCACCGTTGTCGCGCTCGGCCGTCCCGCCAATCCGCGCCGCCGGTTGCGCCGCCGGCCGGTGCGATCGTTCACCACCATCGACCGCGCCGACGGACCCGAACTCCTCGGCGCGCAGCCACCCGACAGGAAGGACGACTGATGACCGAGCACACCCCCGGGCACACCCCCGGGCACACCCCCACCACTCTCGTGACCGGCGCGAGCAGCGGCATCGGGGAGCAGTTCGCACTGCAACTGGGACGGCGGGGCCACAACCTGGTTCTGGCCGCACGTAGTGAGGACCGGTTGCAGGCATTAGCCCGGAGGCTGCGGGCTGAACACCCCGGCATCGACGTGGCGGTGATCGCCGCCGACCTCGCCGAACCGGGCAGTGCAGCGGCACTGGTCGGTGAACTCGCCGCCCGCGGTCTGCGGGTGGACGTGCTGATCAACAACGCCGGGTTCGGGTCGCACAACCCGGTAGCCGAGGAAGACCCGGAGAACCTCGCC
>NZ_JBILVF010000241.1:0-3168 GCF_044370595.1 Mycobacterium sp. | reverse complement strand
TCACCTCGCCGCAAGTAGCCATCAACGACATTGGCTCGGCTGAGGACTTCCTCGCCGCTATCGACAAGACCATCAAGTACTTCAACGATGGCGACATCGTCGAGGGGACCATCGTCAAGGTGGACCGAGACGAGGTCCTGCTCGACATCGGCTACAAGACCGAAGGCGTCATCCCGTCCCGTGAGCTCTCCATCAAGCACGACGTCGACCCCAACGAGGTCGTGTCCGTCGGCGATGCGATCGAAGCCCTCGTCCTCACCAAGGAGGACAAGGAAGGCCGGCTGATCCTGTCCAAGAAGCGCGCCCAGTACGAGCGCGCCTGGGGCACCATCGAGGAACTCAAGGAGAAGGACGAGGCCGTCAAGGGAACCGTCATCGAGGTCGTCAAGGGCGGCCTGATCCTCGATATCGGCCTGCGCGGATTCCTACCGGCCTCCCTGGTCGAGATGCGCCGTGTTCGTGATCTGCAGCCCTACATCGGCAAGGAGATCGAGGCCAAGATCATCGAGCTGGACAAGAACCGCAATAACGTGGTGCTGTCCCGGCGGGCCTGGCTTGAGCAGACTCAGTCCGAGGTCCGCAGCGAATTCCTCAACCAGCTGGTCAAGGGCGCGGTCCGCAAGGGTGTGGTGTCCTCGATCGTCAACTTCGGCGCGTTCGTCGATCTCGGCGGCGTCGACGGTCTGGTGCACGTCTCCGAGCTGTCTTGGAAGCACATCGACCATCCGTCGGAGGTCGTGCAGGTTGGCGACGAAGTCACCGTCGAGGTGCTCGACGTCGACATGGACCGCGAGCGGGTCTCGCTGTCGCTCAAGGCCACTCAGGAAGATCCGTGGCGCCACTTCGCCCGGACCCACGCCATCGGCCAGATCGTGCCGGGCAAGGTCACCAAGCTGGTGCCGTTCGGCGCATTCGTCCGTGTCGAAGAGGGCATCGAGGGTCTGGTGCACATCTCCGAACTGTCCGAGCGGCACGTGGAGGTCCCCGACCAGGTTGTCGCCGTCGGCGACGACGCCATGGTGAAGGTCATCGACATCGACTTGGAGCGCCGCCGGATCTCGCTGAGCCTCAAGCAGGCCAACGAGGACTACACCGAGGAGTTCGACCCGTCGAAGTACGGCATGGCCGACAGCTACGACGAGCAGGGTAACTACATCTTCCCTGAGGGCTTCGACTCCGAGACCAACGAATGGCTCGAGGGCTTCGACAAGCAGCGCACCGAGTGGGAGGCCCGCTACGCCGAGGCCGAGCGCCGGCACAAGATGCACACCGCGCAGATGGAAAAGTTCGCCGCCGCCGACGCCGCTGCGGCCGAGGAGCGTCCGTCGGGTGCCACCTCGTCGAGCACGCCGGGCGCCGAGGAGTCCGGTGGGTCGCTGGCCAGCGACGCCCAACTGGCCGCGCTGCGCGAGAAGCTCGCCGGTAACGCCTAGCCGGTGCTGCGCATTGGGCTGACCGGCGGTATCGGCGCCGGGAAGTCAACCGTATCAAGTGCTTTCGCGAACTGCGGTGGCGTGATCGTCGACGGCGATGTCATCTCCCGTGAGGTGGTGGAACCCGGCAGTGAAGGGCTGGCCGCACTGGTCGACCACTTCGGGTCCGACATCCTGCTGCCGGACGGGGCTCTGAACCGGCCCGCGTTGGCGGCCAGGGCGTTTGTCGATGAGCAGCAGCGCGCGAAGCTCAACGCCATCGTTCATCCGCTGGTGGCCCGTCGGCGCGCCGATATCGTCGCTGCGGTGTCTGAGGACGAGGTCGTCGTCGAGGACATCCCGCTTCTGGTCGAGTCGCACATGGCCCCACTGTTCCCGCTGGTGGTCGTGGTCCACGCCGACGAGGGGGTCCGGTTGCAACGTCTCGTCGACCAGCGGGGCATGGACGAAGCCGACGCCCGCGCCCGGATCGCGGCCCAAGCCACCGAGGAGCAGCGCCGGAAGGTCGCCGACGTGTGGCTGGACAATTCCGGCTCCGAGGGGCACCTGATCGAGCGGGCTCGGGAACTCTGGTTCGGCCGGATCCTGCCCTTCGCCCACAACCTGACCGCCCGAACCCCGGTGCCCGACCCGACCGCCCTGGTGCCGGCAGACCCGCAGTGGCGCGATCAAGCCACCCGCAGCAGGGCGCGACTGGCCACCCATTGCGGCCATCGCGCGCTGCGTATCGACCACATCGGCTCCACCGCGATCACCGGATTGGATGCCCGCGACATCATCGACCTCCAGGTCACTGTCGGCTCGATCCAGATCGCCGACGAATTGGCTGCCGACCTGCTGCGGGCCGGGTATCCGCGGGTGGAGTCGATTACCGCAGACCGTCGCTACGACGGCTCGAATACGCTGTCGGAGAAGCGGTTTCACGCTGCCGCTGATCCCGGTCGGCCGACGCACGTGCATATCAGGGTTGACGGCGAGCCCAATCAGAGATTTGCCCTGCTGTTCGTGGACTGGCTCGAGGCCAGTCCCGGTGTGCGGGCCGACTACCTGGCCGTGAAGCGCGCACCAGGCGCAGACGGGGACATGCTCGGCCGGTGGTTCGGCGAGGCCTACCCCAGAGCCTGGGCCTGGGCGAAACAAGCCGGGTGGTCGCCGTAACCGGCTAGGCGGGCGCGCCGAGGTCGGCAGCGGGTAGCACGTTCGGTGGCGGCGCCGCATCGGCCGGCGGTACCGGTTCGACAGGCGCGGGGGGCGGCAGCGCGGCGGGGTCCACCGGGAGTGGTTCCGGGACGGCGGGTGCAGGGGCGCCCATCGCATTGCTCAGTGGAGCCCCGCAGTTCATCGCCCCGTAGTCCGGGTCGTCACGGGCCGGGGACAGCCGGGGGCTGATGAACTGGTCTGCCTGCACGACGATCTGGTCGTTGATCAGGACTTCGCAGTGCAGGTTCGCCGAGTACGGCCACTGGATCGAAATCCGCATACCGGCCTCTTTCGGGTCGCTCAGCACTGCGGTGGCTTCAAACGTCCGGCCCGGCAGCATGGTGGGATCGGCGCTGTTGACCTGGGTGTCGTTGATCCGGTAGGTGACCAGGGCGCCGCGGGCCAGGCCGTCGATCCGCGCGCGGTAGGTCACGTTGTACTGCTGGGGCGCAGATTGGGACTCGATACCAGGTGGCGGGGGCGGGGTGAACTCGTCGTGGGGGGGGGGGGCGCCGGGGGGGGGGCACCACACAAC
>NZ_JBILVF010000155.1:0-7927 GCF_044370595.1 Mycobacterium sp. | reverse complement strand
GACGGCCGGGGGCAGCAACGTCAGAGCCACAGCGGCACCGACCGTGCCCCAGCGTCCCATGCGTCCCACGGGGGTCGAGCGTACGCTTATCGCCAACTCAATTCCATGCCGCTGCTGGCCAGCCAGACGTTCAGATCATGACCATGAGCGGACAGGCCGGCGACTGCCGTCACAGCAGTGCGCAGGGCCGCCTGCGCCGCCTCTGTCGACAGCAGGCCATGACGGTGGGCTTCCAGCAGTTCGTCGACGTCGACCAGTCGGGTGTCCCGGCCGGTACGGACCACCAGGTCCAGATAGTGATCCTGCGTCTGCCACCGGTCCGCGGCGACGCTGATCGCCCCGACGTCGAGGTAGTGGTCCTGGTAACGTTCGAAGCCCGGATTGAAGTGGAAGACGTTGGCCCGCAACCCCAATTCGGGCAGCAACCAGGACTCCAGGTAGTGGAACTCGGGCCGCCCCGGTGTGGGCCGCGCCATGTACAGGCCCCACGGATACAGCCGATACTCGTCGACCGTCCGCACGAACCCCTTCGGATCGGTGTTCGTGCGCGCGGCGATATCGAAGATCTCGTGCTTAGGCGGGTGAATGCCGTTCAGCGTACGGTGTCCGAACCGTACTCGGAATGCGGTTGGGGATACCCTGACCCGGGGGCCTCCGACCGGGACTTGCGGTTCGCCCGGAGGTTCGGGTATGCCGCGATTGCCAGCGGAATCGTGTCGAAGAAGCGCGAACGGCCGAGCAACTCCGAGAACCCGCCGCCCTGGAACGCTTTCTGCGTTCTGCCCTGCTGAACGACTACCAGGAAGGGCACATCCCGCAAGGCGGCGATCTCGGCCACATAGGCCAACGCCTCAAAGCCGGTGAAGTCGACATCGTCGATGCGGCGAGCGTCGAGCACCAGCAGGTCGACCTGATCCTCCTCTGCTAATTCCTCGCCGTCCGGGTCGTCGTCGGTGGCCGGCATCGCTTCGATGAGTTGCATCCGGAACCAGTTCGCGTTGCCGAACCACAGCGGACCGTTCAGCGCGAACGCCGCGATGCCGGGAACCGTGGCAGCCCGCTGGTCGGTCAGCGGCAGCCAGGTGCCCAGCGAGGACCGCCCCAGCCGGAGCAGTTCCGGACGTGCGGTGCGGGAGGCCTGGTAGATGAAGGAGACCAGCACGGCGAACAGAACGCCGTAGACGATGCCCAGCAGGACCGTGCCGATCAGCGAGATCAGCATCAAGGCGAAGGCCTTCCAGGTGTAGTTCTGGGTGGCCCGCATCTGGTCGACGCGAAAGATCTTGATCGCGATGTAGATCAGCACCGCCGACAACGTCGCCGACGGCAGGTTCTCGATGATCTGGCTGAAGAACAGCACCACCACCGCGATGGCCGAGGCGATCAACGAGGCCAACTGGGTGCGGCCACGGGATTCGGCGATGATCGTGGTTGACGGCGGACTGGCGTTGATCGTGAATGACCCCACCATGCTGGAGGCGATGTTGGCCAGGCCCAGCGCCCGGAAGTCGGCATTGACATCGGTGTCGAAGCCACCCATGTTCGCGGCCGAGCGTGTGGTGGCCGCGGTTTGTGCCAGGCAGAAAATCGAGACCACCAGTGCAGTGGTGGCCACCGTTTCCACCGACTGCAGGGAGAACGGCGGCAACTGGAACGACGGCAGCCCCCGGTCGAGTGGGCCGAGCGTACTGACGCCGTAGTCCTTCAGCCCGAAGACGACCATCGCCAGGGAGGCCAGCGTCAGGACGATGAGTGCACCGGGGATCCGGCGGTTGATCTTGGCGATGACCAGCAGCAGAACCAGCGAGCTGACTCCAAGGATCATCGTCGGGATGTTTGTCTGGGGAATGTGTTTGACCAATTGGACGATTTTTTCGAGTGTTCGGCCGTGGCCCTCCTCGACTCCCAGGATCCCGGGTAGTTGATTGACGATGATGATCACCGCGATCCCGCCGAAGAATCCGATCATCACCGGCCGGGACAGGAAATCGCCAACCCATCCCAATCTGCCCGCACCGACGATCAGGGTGAACATCCCCACCAAAAAGGCGGTGATCATCGCCAGTCCGATGTAGTACTCACTTTCCGCCACCGCCCCGACCGCGGCCAGGCCGGCTGCCAGGATCGGAGCCACCGTGCTGTCGACACCCATCGCCAGGTGACGGTTGGTGGAGATTGCCGCCCCAACAATGGTCGCCACGACGAACCCGTACAACCCGGTGATCGGCGGCATCCCGGCCAGGTGGGCAGTAGCAAGTTGACCCGGCATGGTCACCGCACCGAAGGTCAAGCCCGCGATCAGGTCCCGACCGAGCCAGCGCCGCCGGTAACCCCGCAACGTCGGGAAGAAACGAAAATCCTCCCCTAACCAGGTCGCCAGCGTGGGAGCCGGCGCGCGAGCCTCCACACTGCGAGCCTCCACACTGCGAGCCTCCACACTGCGAGCCTAGGAATCGGCAGACCGCGGCGTAGCTGGTTCGGCCATATCCAGTTCAGCTGGTGTTCATCCGTTGTTCAGTCGACCGGGTGGCTGTCCGCCGGCACCCTTACTGTGGAGATCATGGCTTTTGCCGCCGAGCGTCCCGTGCTGGCTCACTCCGAATATCGTGCTGTGGAAGACGTGGTGCGCACCGGGGCCCAGTTCGAGGTGGTCAGCCCGCACCAGCCGGCCGGCGACCAGCCAGCGGCGATTGAGGAGCTGGAACGCAGGATCCGGGCCGGGGAGCGGGACGTCGTCCTGCTCGGCGCAACCGGCACCGGCAAGTCGGCCACCACCGCCTGGCTCGTCGAACGGCTGCAGCGGCCCACGCTGGTGATGGCTCCCAACAAGACGCTCGCCGCCCAGCTCGCCAATGAGTTGCGGGAAATGCTGCCGCACAACGCCGTCGAGTACTTCGTTTCGTACTACGACTACTACCAGCCCGAGGCCTACATCGCTCAGACCGACACCTACATCGAGAAGGACAGTTCGATCAACGACGACGTCGAGCGGCTCCGGCACTCGGCTACCTCGGCCCTGCTGTCGCGCCGAGACGTGGTCGTGGTGGCCTCGGTGTCCTGCATTTACGGCCTCGGTACGCCGCAGTCCTACCTGGATCGGTCGGTGGAACTTCAGGTCGGCAGTGAGGTGCCCCGCGACGGGCTGCTGCGGATGCTCGTCGACGTCCAGTACGACCGCAACGACATGTCGTTCACCCGGGGAACGTTCCGGGTCCGCGGGGACACCGTGGAGATCATTCCGTCCTACGAGGAACTCGCGGTTCGTATCGAGTACTTCGGTGACGAGGTCGAGGCGCTGTACTACCTGCACCCGCTGACCGGCGACGTGATCCGCAAGGTGGACTCGCTGCGCATCTTCCCGGCCACCCACTACGTGGCCGGCCCGGACCGGATGGCGCAGGCTATCTCCGGCATCGAGACCGAACTTGCCGAGCGGTTGGCCGAACTTGAGCGGCAGGGCAAGCTGCTGGAAGCCCAGCGGCTGCGGATGCGAACCAGCTACGACATCGAGATGATGCGTCAGGTCGGATTCTGCTCCGGTATCGAGAACTACTCCAGGCACATAGATGGAAGGTCGGCCGGCTCCGCACCGGCCACCCTGCTGGACTACTTTCCGGAGGATTTCCTCCTGGTGATCGACGAGTCGCATGTCACCGTGCCGCAGATCGGCGGCATGTTCGAAGGCGACATGTCCCGCAAGCGCAATCTCGTGGAGTACGGATTCCGGCTGCCCTCAGCGGTCGACAACCGTCCGCTGACCTGGGAGGAGTTCAGCTCCCGGGTGGGCCAGACGGTGTACCTGTCAGCGACCCCGGGTCCCTACGAACTGGCCCAGACCGGCGGGGAGTTCGTCGAACAGGTGATCCGCCCGACCGGCCTGGTGGATCCCAAAGTGGTCGTCAAGCCGACCAAAGGCCAGATCGACGACCTGATCGGTGAGATTCGCGCCCGCGCCGAACGCGACGAGCGGGTCCTGGTCACCACGCTGACCAAGAAGATGGCCGAGGATCTCACCGATTACCTGTTGGAGATGGGCATCCGGGTGCGCTACCTGCACTCGGAGGTGGACACCCTGCGAAGGGTGGAACTCCTGCGCCAACTGCGACTCGGCGACTACGACGTGCTCGTCGGCATCAACCTGCTGCGCGAGGGACTCGACCTGCCCGAGGTGTCTCTGGTGTCCATCCTCGACGCCGACAAGGAGGGCTTCCTGCGGTCCACCCGAAGCCTCATCCAGACTATCGGGCGGGCGGCCCGCAACATCTCCGGCGAAGTCCACATGTACGCCGACAACGTCACCGCTTCGATGGGGGAGGCCATCGACGAAACCGAGCGGCGTCGGGCTAAGCAGATCGCCTACAACGAAGAGCGGGGCATCGATCCCCAGCCGTTGCGCAAGAAAATCGCCGACATTCTCGATCAGGTATACCGCGAGGCCGACGACACTGAATCCGGCGAGACGGTGGACATCGGCGGTTCGGGTCGCAATACGTCGCGCGGACGGCGCGCGCAGGGTGAACCGGGCCGGACCGGCGGCACGGCGGCCGGAGCAGCTCGCGAGGGGCGAGCGGCAGGGTCCATGCCACGCGCCGAGTTGGCCGACCTCATCAAAGAACTAACCGAGCAGATGATGTCCGCGGCCCGTGATCTTCAATTCGAGTTGGCGGCGCGGCTGCGCGACGAGATCGCCGACCTCAAGAAGGAACTACGCGGTATGGACGCGGCGGGCCTCAAGTGACCCGCCAGCGCTGACTTCCCAGCCGGGTGTGTAACCGTGGAGCTTCCGCTCGGCCACGGTTCGGTAACCCCCCGATTCGCCTCCCCGTCCGGTGTCTTACAGGTCTGTAGTTTCGCCTCAGACCTCAACACGGATGGGAAAAACCATGTCAAGGACCACCACCCGGTTCGCCCTCAAAGTCGTTGTCAGTCTTGGGTTGTGCGGAGTCGTCGTGGCAGTGAGCCCCGTTGCGGCGAGCACCCCGCTGAAGACCGGCGGCGGCTACTGCATCGAGGATGCCGCAGGTGCCGCAGGTGCCGCAGGTGCCGCCGGAGACCCGGCGGCCGCCGCCGGGCCGGTTGGGGCCGCGCCCTTGTGTGCTCCGGTCGCCGATATGGCCGGCGTACCGCTGGCAGTGCCTGGTCCGCTGCCGGTCGGTGCCGGCGTGATCGGCGCACCGGTGCCCGTGGTGGTTCCGCCGGTTCCGGTGGGTGTTCCGCCCGTTCCTGTCGGTGTTCCGCCGGTTCCGGTGGGTGTTCCGCCCGTTCCGGTGGGTGTTCCGCCCGTTCCAGTGGGCGTTCCGCCCGTGCCGGTGGGTGTGCCGCCGGTGCCGGTGGGCGCCGCGGTGGGTGCGCCCATCCCAGTGGGTGCTGCCGCGATGGGCGCTCCGCTGCCGGTCGGCGCGCCAATCCTCGACATGGCTGGAGGTTATGGCGGCAAAGGAACGCCGACCGGTTCGGCCCCGGCCGGCAATCCGGTCGCCGGCCAGCCGATCTTGCCTGGTCCGGCGGCGGGCTGAGGCGTATCGGCGGGCCAACCAGCCAAACGGGAGTAGGAGCAGCGATGCCAGCGGCTATTCGATGTGTTCTCGCGATGATCGGGATCGTGGCGACGATGTTTACCGGGCCGGCCGGCGTCAGCGGGGCGGCGGCGAACGAGTCCCCGGCGCTCTCGATCGTGTCGGTGCTGCCCAAGCCGGGCGACGTGGTTGGCGTGGCGCATCCGGTCGTGGTGACTTTCCGGACCCCCGTCGCCAACCGGCGCGCAGCCGAGCGTCGGCTCGACATTTCGTCGGCACCGGCGATGTCAGGACGTTTCGACTGGCTCGAAAGCAACGTCGTGCAGTGGGTGCCCGACCAGTTCTGGCCGGCGCACAGCACAATCGCGCTCTCAGTCGGCAGCCGTCCCACGAATTTCGCAACGGGTGCGGCTGTCATCGGCGTCGCCAGCATCGCTGACCACACCTTCACCGTGACCATCGACGGTGCCGACGCGGGACCGTCCTCGTCCTTACCAGCCCCGCACCACCGGCCCCGGTGGGGTGAACCGGGTGTGTTCCCGGCGTCGATGGGCCGGCCCAAATATCCGACACCCGTCGGCATATACACCGTGTTGGCCAAGGAGCGAGCGGTCACCATGGACTCGAGCAGTGTGGGCATCCCGGTCAACAGTCCCGACGGCTACCACATGAAAGTCGAACACGCCGTGCGCATTACCAAGCGCGGCCTCTTCGTGCACGGGGCACCCTGGGCCGTCAACGCACTCGGGAACGCCAACGTCAGCCATGGTTGTGTCAGTCTGAGTCCCGAGGATGCCGAGTGGTACTTCGACACGGTCAAAGTCGGTGACCCGGTGATCGTGCGGGAGAACAGCCTTGAAGTGCCATCCGAGCCGAGGCTGGGAATCGCCTACTGACCCGTGAATGGAGCCACGGGCGGGTGTCGGCCGAACTGACACGCTCACCCTCGATCCGCTTCGCGGGACGCCGGGCTGTAGTGAAGGTCACCGAAGCCGGGCTGCAGAGCCGTTACCCCACGTCAGAGGGCAACCAGAGCGGCGCGCCGGAGGTCCGGAGTAGGCGAATCCCGCCCTGGGGCCCTGCTGAGGCGTTACTGTTTGCGGTTGGCGCAGCAACTTTCAGTACTGGAGGGTACTAATGGGCGGTTACAACACGGTGGTCGTCGGCACAGACGGCTCGAGTTCCTCGCTGCTGGCGGTCGACCGGGCAGGCGCACTGGCCTCTGGGCCCGATGCGAAAGTCATCGTGGCGACCGCCTACCTGCCTGCCCCCGAGGACACCCGGGCCGCTGACACACTGCGCGACGAGGGCTACAAGATGGTGGGCAACGCGCCGATCTACGACATCCTCCGAGACGCCAGTGAGCGTGCCAGGGCCGCTGGTGCCGTCAACGTCGAGGAACGCGCGATCGAGGGCGCGCCGGTCGACGCCTTGGTCGACCTCGCCAACGAGGTGGGCGCGGACCTGCTCGTGGTCGGCAACGTGGGCCTGAACACGATCGCGGGCCGGCTACTCGGTTCGGTTCCCGCCAACGTCGCACGCAAGTCCACGACTGACGTTCTGATCGTCCACACCACCAGCTAGGGCTGGCGGGTGGAACGCATGCACACCGAACGTGCATGAGCGGACCGCCCACCATGAACGCCGAGCCCGGGGCGTCTTCCCGGGCCGTTCGTACCCGGCTGTGGCTCAGCGGTCGGTTGCAGGTCGAGAACTTTCCGCTGGACGACGTTTCCGAACATCTGCGCCAGGACGGGGCGTTGGTCTGGGTCGACCTCCTCAACCCCAGCCACAGTCTGCTCGTTGAGCTTGCCGACGAGCTCTCGCTGGATCCGAGAGCCGTCGAGGACGTCGTCGAGCACAGCGAGCGAACCAAGGCCAGCCGCTACGCGACCCACACCTTTCTCACTGTGTACGCCACGGCGCTGGGACCCCAGATCTCCGGTTCGATCGAGTCACGGTTGTTGACCGCGCGGGTGTCGATCTTCGTGCTTCCCACCGGTGTGGTGACGGTGCGCCACGAAATAGATCCGACGCGAGCAGTCTTCGACATCGACGAGGTGGTTCGTCGCTGGGACGACAACTCGGATCTGCTGCGGATGGGCAGCGCGTCGTTGCTGCACGGGATTCTCGACGTGGTGGTCGACGGCCAGTTCGACACCATCCAGCAGCTTGACGATGCGATCGAATCCTTGGAGGACAGGCTCTTCGACGACCGGTCCCAGACCCGCGTACTGCAACGGGACACCTACCGGTTACGGAAGGAACTCGTCGAACTGCGACGTATCGTGCTGCCGATGCGCGAGGTGGTCAATACAGTGATGCGGCGCACCGCGGCGGGGGTGGAGGCCGGGGAACTCGAGGGCTGGTATTCGGATCTGTACGACCACGTGATCAGGGCCGCTGAATGG
>NZ_JBILVF010000024.1:0-35167 GCF_044370595.1 Mycobacterium sp. | reverse complement strand
GATTCTTCCTGTTGGTCCAGCGGGTGTCGCTGATCGGGTTGAGCCAGCCCAGTCCGGCCAGCCGGGCCGCCATGAACTGGGTGGGGACCACCAGATCAGTCCCGATGTCCTGCTTGCGCGACAGCGGCTCCTTGTTCTTGGCGAACCATTCCTCGTTGTCGTTGAAGTCCTCTTTGTAGTCCACCACCAAGCCGGTGGCGGTCTGGAAGCCCGCGACGAAGCCGTCGGCCATGTATAGCGGCCAGTTCGAGATCCGCAGCTTGCCTGATGCCGGGCTACCGTCGTCGGTGGGAGCCAGCGGTTTTTCCGAGCCGGTCGCCGACTTGTTGTCCGAACTGCACGCCGCCAGGAACGACGGGCCGAGGATGACTGCAGCCGCAGCAGCGGCGCCGCCGCCGATGAAACGTCGGCGTGAACTCAGCTGCGCCAGCACGCGCGGGTCGATGTCTGCCATGGGGGTGCCTTTCATGTCGGGGTGCGAACTGATCAAAGGGTGGGTGAGGGGTCGTCGAGCAACTCCTCGAGGTCTTCGGCGCTGGGGATGTCGGCGGCGGGCAGTACCAGCGAGGCGTCCGGCGACCAGCCGGCATACACCTCGTCGCCGGGCCGCAGCATCGGTAGTTCCTGCTCAGGTCCCACGTGGGCGAGGATCGCGGTGCCGTCGGGGGCGGCCATCGACAGCCGCAGCACCGGGCCCTGGAAAGTGAGGTCGACGACCTTGGCGGGAACCGCCACCAGCTCACCGGTGGGTTGACCCATCCAGACCCGGACGCGTTCGGGCCGGACCATGACGGTGGCGTGGCCGCCGGGTTCGATGGCGGTGTCGCCCTGGCGCGCTTTCAGGGTGGCACCCAGTACGTCCACCTCGGCGTAGTCGCGGTTGGCCCGTCCGGTCTGCCGCCCGTGCCACAGGTTGGCCTGCCCGATGAAACCGGCGACGAAGACCGACGCAGGCCGGTCGTAGATCTCGGTGGGGGTGCCGATCTGTTCGACGTTGCCGGCGTTCATCACCGCGATCCGATCGCTCATCGTCAGCGCCTCCTCCTGGTCGTGGGTCACGTAGACGAACGTGATCCCGACCTCGCGCTGGATGCGTTTGAGTTCGAACTGCATGACGTGGCGCAACTTGAGGTCCAACGCCCCGAGTGGTTCGTCGAGCAGCAATGCGCTCGGGTAGTTGACCAGCGCCCGGGCCAAGGCGACCCGCTGCTGCTGACCGCCGGAGAGTTGGGCCGGCTTGCGCAGCGCGAAGTCGGTCAACCGGACCACGTCGACCATCTCGTCGACCTGCTTTTTGATCTCGGCCTTGCTTTTCTTGCGGCTGCGGGGTCCGTAGGCGACGTTGTCCCACACCGTCATGTGGGGGAACAGCGCGTAGTGCTGGAAGACGGTGTTGACGTTGCGCTTGTGCGGCGGGACCCGAGAGACGTCGGCGCCCTCCAGTCGGATGGCACCGGAAGTGGGGGTTTCGAAGCCGGCGATCATCCGAAGGGTGGTGGTCTTACCGCATCCGGAGGGGCCCAGCATCGAGAAGAACTCTCCGGCGCCGATGGCGAAGTTGGCGTCGGCCACCGCGACGTAATCATCGAAGCGTTTTGTGACATGGTCGATCTCGATCACGGGGCTGCCGTCGCGGCGATGCGGTGGCTGGTGCCCGGAACGTGTTCGTGCGGTGGCGGCGCCGGTCTCGGTCAGGGCCGTCCTCCTCAGAGTTTCAGTAAGTGCTGCGGCGGCCCCTGACGGGAGGCCTCCCGGGTAAACCTTTGCCCATTTCGGCAGCATCCGCAACAGATTGCGCAACCGATTCCGCACAAACGCCCGCGCATTTCCACCGATACCCGTACGCCGAAACGTCTCCGCCGACACTTTCCGTGGAGCGGGCCCGACCCGACTACCCAGCCGGACTACCCGGCCCGACTACATGTGCGCGCCGCCGTCGATCCGCACCTCGGTGCCGGTGATGAAAAACGCCTCGGGACTGCCCAGCATCGCAACGACCGCGGCGACCGAAGAAGGGTCGGCGAACAGCATGCCCTTGGGCAACGGCAGGCCGGGGGCGACCCGGGCGAACAACTTGTAATCGGCGTCGGGGGGAAGACCCGGACCCACGCTCTGCCGGGATTGTCCGGTGCCGTCCGTCATGCCTGAGGAGATCGACCCGGGTTGCACCGAGTTGAAGCGGATGCCCTCCTTGGCGAACTCGGCCGCTAGGGCATGCGTCATCGCCAGGATCCCGCCTTTGGAGGCGGCGTAGGCGGACATGTACGGATGCGCGAAATGCGCCGAGGTCGAACTGAAGTTGACCACGGCTGGGGCGGTACCGCCGCGCAGCGCAGGCAGGGCCGCGCGGGTGACCAGGAACGTGCCGATCAGATTCACCCGCAGCACCTGCTCGAAGTCGGCCAGGGTGGTGTCCAGGAAGTGCGCAGACCGCAGAATGCCGGCCACGTTTACCAGGGTGTCCAGTCCGCCGAGGGTGTCCACCGCCCGGCTTACCCCGTCGGTGACGGAGGCTTCATCGCCGACGTCCATCTGCACGGTGGTCAATCTGTCGGCGCCGCCGTCGGTCGTGGCCTTGGCGAGGGTGTCCTGCAGTCCGTCAACGCTGACGTCGGCAGCCACCACCCGCCCGCCCTCACCCAGGATGCGCAGGACGCAGGCCTGACCGATCCCGGAACCTCCACCGGTGATCAGGACTCGGCGGCCGATGTATCTCTGCGACGTGGTGTCCATGGGCGATGCGTTCCGTCCTCGTGTGGCGGGTGGCCCTCGTTTGTGTCGGGCGCTTCATTGTGCGCGCCACTCCGGGGATTCGGTTCACTCCTGGGGTGTTCATGCCATAGATTCGGGATGCGGTCGTCGACACGGGTCGACAGACTTTCGCGTGGAGGAAAAGAGCCCCCGGACGGATGGCGGACAAGGCGGATCGCTGGTCTCCCGGCATCGCGTTGGGCAAGGGCGTCTCCTCACCGATGGAATCGGTTGGTGGCCTCTTCGCCATGTCCGCTGACGCCGTCCGGTTCGTGTTCCGGCGGCCGTTTCAGTGGCGGGAGTTCCTCGAGCAGTCGTGGTTCGTGGCCCGGGTGTCGCTGGCACCCACCCTGCTGGTGGCCATCCCGTTCACCGTGCTGGTGAGTTTCACCCTCAACATCCTTCTTCGAGAACTCGGTGCGGCGGACCTGTCCGGGGCTGGGGCTGCGTTCGGCGCGGTCACCCAGGTTGGTCCCCTGGTCACGGTGCTGATCGTCGCCGGCGCAGGTGCCACGGCGATGTGCGCCGACCTCGGATCGCGCACCATCCGCGAAGAGATCGACGCCATGGAGGTGCTGGGCATCAACCCGGTGCAGCGCCTCGTCACCCCCCGCATGCTGGCCTCCGGTCTGGTCGCGTTACTGCTCAACTCGCTGGTGGTGATCATCGGCATCCTCGGCGGCTACGTGTTCTCGGTCTTCGTCCAGGACGTCAACCCCGGAGCCTTCGCCGCCGGCATCACCCTGCTGACCGGCGTGCCGGAGGTGATCATCTCCTGTGTCAAAGCTGCGCTGTTCGGCCTGATCGCCGGCCTGGTGGCCTGCTACCGCGGGCTGATGATCTCCGGCGGGGGAGCCAAAGCCGTGGGCAACGCCGTCAACGAGACCGTGGTGTACGCCTTCATGGCGCTGTTCGTCGTCAACGTGGTGGTCACGGCCATCGGCATCCGGCTGACGACGGGCTGAGGCGGGCCTGATGAGCAATCTGGCGGTCCTGCGGGCGACCTATCCGCGGTTATTCCGACGACTGGCGTTCCCGGTCGGGTTCTTCAGCCGGATTGGTGACCAGACGCTGTTCTACGGCAGCGCCATCGCGGGAATCCCCATGGCTGCGGTGCGCTACCGCCGCGAGGTGATCCGGCTGATCGCCGAAATCAGCATGGGTGCCGGCACGCTGGCGATGATCGGCGGAACAGTCGCCATCGTCGGGTTCCTCACCCTCGCCGCCGGCGGAACGCTGGCAGTTCAGGGCTACTCGTCGCTGGGCAACATCGGCATCGAAGCCCTCACCGGCTTCCTGGCGGCGTTCATCAACGTCCGGATCTCCGCACCGGTGGTAGCCGGCATCGGTTTGGCAGCCACCTTCGGCGCCGGGGTCACCGCCCAGTTGGGCGCGATGCGGATCAACGAAGAGATCGACGCACTGGAATCGATGGCGATCCGCCCGGTGGAGTACCTGGTGTCGACGCGCCTGCTGGCCGGCCTGATCGCCATCACCCCGCTGTACTCGATCGCGGTGATTCTGTCGTTTCTGGCCAGCCAGTTCGTCACGGTGGCGCTGTTCGGTCAATCCAGCGGGCTCTACAGCCACTACTTCAACACCTTCTTGAACCCACTGGATCTGTTGTGGTCGTTTCTGCAGGCGGTGCTGATGGCGATCACCATCCTGCTGATCCACACCTACTACGGCTACTTCGCCTCCGGCGGTCCCTCCGGGGTGGGTGTTGCGGTGGGCAATGCCGTCCGGACCTCGCTGATTGTGGTTGTCTCCGTGACGCTGCTTGTCTCGCTGGCCATTTACGGTTCCAACGGCAACTTCAACCTCGCCGGGTGACGATATGACCCAGACGAAGTTCCGCACCCGATACGCCCGGCCACTGGCCGGGGTGGTCACGGTACTGGTGCTGGCGCTGATCTTTGCGGTGTCGGTGGGGTTGTTTCAGGGCAGATTCACCAAAACCATTCCGGTGACCGTCGTCGCCGACCGCGCGGGGCTGGTCATGAACCCCAACGCGAAGGTCAAACTCAACGGTGCTCCGGTAGGCAAGGTGGCCTCCATCGAGCCACTGCCCGACGGCGGCGCCGCCCTGCACCTGGCCATCGACCCCGATTCGCTGGACGCCATCCCGTCCAACGTCGGCGCGGAAATCACCTCCTCGACGGTGTTCGGGGCCAAATTCGTCGAACTGGTGCCACCGGCGCAGCCGTCCCCGGAAGCCCTGCAGGCCGGCACCACCATCCAGGGCGGGGACAAGGTCACCGTCGAACTCAACACAGTGTTCGAGAAACTGGTCGGGGTGCTCTCCGAAGTCGAACCGGCCCAACTCAATCAGACCCTCGGGGCGATCGCCACATCCCTGCGCGGCCGCGGCGACAAGTTCGGCCAGACATTGGTCGACCTCGACAGCGCGCTGGCCAAACTCAACCCGTCGCTGGACAACCTCAACCAGGTGCTGGCGATCTCTCCGACGGTGTTCAACTCCCTCGCCGACGCCTCCCCGGACCTGCTGGCCGTACTGGACAACACGACTCGCATCAGCGGCACCGTGGTCGAAGAACGGGACAGCCTGAACGCTCTACTGCTCAGCGCGGTCGGACTAGCCGACATCGGCACCGAGGTGCTCGTTGAGAACCGACAGCCACTGGCCGACGTGTTGCACCTGCTGGTGCCCACCACCGACCTGACCAATCAGTACAGCCCCGCGCTGCACTGCGGGCTGGCCGGGCTGCTCCCACTGGCCAACGGGCCCGGGCTGGCGATGCCGGGAGCCACCCTGGTCCAAGGCTTCTTCCTGGGCCGGGAACGCTACCGGTACCCGGGCAACCTGCCGAAAGTCGCGGCCAAGGGCGGCCCGCAGTGCACCGATCTGCCCAACGTCGGCTACGAGCAGCGCCCCCCGTACGTGGTCACCGACATCGGCGCCAATCAGGCGCAATACGGCAACCAAGGCATCCTGCTCAACTCCGAAGGGCTCAAGCAGGCATTGTTCGGGCCACTCGACGGCCCGCCGCGCAACACCGCCCAGATAGGGATGCCGGGGTGATCAGTCTGCGCAAGACCGGCCTGAAGGTCGCCATCTTCATGGCGGTGATGCTCCTGGTCACCGGGGCACTGTTCGCCATCTTCGGGCGGTACCGCGGCGGTGCGGAACACACCTACACCGCTGTCTTCGAGGATGTGTCGAGCCTGAAGTCGGGCGACTCGGTCCGCGTGGCCGGGGTGCGGGTCGGGACGGTCACGAGCGTGGCGCTGCAGCCCGACAACACCGTCACGGTCGGATTCGGCGCCGAGCGCGACATCGTGCTCACCTCCGGCACCACCGCGGCGGTGCGGTACCTCAATCTCGTCGGAGACCGCTACCTGGAACTGCTCGACGCCCCGGGCTCGACGAAGATCCAACCGCCCGGCTCAGTGATACCCGCCGAACGTACCCAGGCCGCACTCGACCTCGACCTGCTGCTCGGTGGGCTGAAACCCGTTGTGCAGGGACTCAATCCGCAGGCGGTCAACGCCCTGACCACCTCGCTCATCCAGATCCTTCAGGGGCAAGAGAGCAACGTCGAGTCGCTGTTCGCCAAGAGTTCGGCGTTTTCCAACGCGCTTGCCGACAACAGCCAGACCGTCCAGCAGCTCATCGACAACCTCAACGTCGTCCTGGCCACCATCGACGCCGACGGTGCTAAGTTCTCCGGTGCGGTGGACCGACTAGAGCAACTGATCACCGGTCTGGCCACCGACCGCGACCCGATCGGCACCGCCATCACCGCACTGGAGAGCGGAACCGCCTCGCTGACCGAACTGCTCACCCAGGCGCGCCCGCCACTGGCCGGCACCGTCGATGAGTTGGCCCGGCTGGCGCCGCTGCTCGAGCAAGACAAGGCGACGCTGGACATCGCCCTGCAGAAGGCGCCGGCGAACTACCGCAAACTGGTCCGCCTGGGGTCCTACGGCAGTTGGATCAACCAGTACCTGTGCGGGATGTCGGTGCGGGTCACCGACCTGCAGGGTCGGACCGCGCACTTCCCCTGGATCATGCAGCACACGGGGAGGTGCTCCGAACCCTAATGCTGAGATACCGAGGCAAACACCTGATCCGCTCCGGTTTCATCGGAGTGACGCTCATCCTGCTGGTGATCACCGTCGGTCTGCAGCCGCAGCGGTTGCAGACCTGGGCCACCTCACTGCCCCATCAGGCGCTGTTCACCGAGGCCGGCGGTCTGGCGGCCGGCAACGATGTGAAGGTTTCCGGGGTCAAGGTCGGCTCCGTCTCCAAGGTGGAACTGCAGCAGGGCAAGGCGCTGGTGACGTTCATGGTCAACGGCAAGGTCCGGTTGGGTTCGGATACCACCGCCCAGATCCGGACCGGCACCTTGCTCGGACAGCGGGTGCTCACCCTGGAATCGGACGGCCAGGGCAGTTTGCGCCCCGGCGAGGTGATACCGGTGTCGCGAACCAGTTCGCCGTACTCGCTGACCGAAGCGCTTGGTGAATTCACCGCCAACACCCGCGACACCGACACCGCCGCGCTCAACCAGTCTCTGGACACGTTGTCCGCCACCATTGACAAAGTGGCTCCACAGCTCGCGCCTACCTTCGATGGAGTCAGCCGAATCTCCAAGGCGCTCAACGAGCGCAACGATTCGCTGGCCGGCCTGCTCAGCACTGCCGCCGACGTGACCGGCATCCTGTCCCAGCGCAGTCAGCAGGTGAATACGCTGATCCTCAACGCCAACGAACTGCTCGGGGTGCTCGAGCAGCGCCGCTACGCGATCGTCAACTTGCTGGCCAACACCTCCGCGCTGTCCCAGCAGTTACAGGGTTTGGTCGCCGACAACGAGGCCGAACTGGCTCCGGCGCTGGAGAAGCTGAACTCGGTGACCGAGATGCTGCAGCGCAACAATGACAACGTCGGCAAGGCGATGGCCGGACTGGCCAAGTTCCAGCTCACCCAAGCTGAAGCGGTCAACGGCGGCTTCTACTACAACGCGTTTGTCGCCAACCTCAGCCCGGCGCAGACGCTGCAGCCGTTCTTCGACTACGCGCTCGGCTTCCGGCGCGGGGTCAACGCCGGTCAGCCACCCGACAACGCCGGCCCGCGCGCTGAGTTCCCCTTCCCGAACAACGGCATTCCACCCACGCGGCGTCCGCCGCCCCCGCCGCCACCCGGTTACACCCAGCAGGGGACTCCATGATGAACCGGACCCGAGCCGTCATCGCGGCGATACTCGCACTGCTCCTCGTCGGCGCGCTCACCGTGGTGGTGCGCAATGTGGTGCACAAGCCGATGACCATAGCGGCGTTGTTCACCAGCGCGACCGCCATCTATCCCGGAGACCAGGTTCGGGTGGCAGGGGTCAGGGTCGGCAGCATTACCAGCATTGAGCCCCAAGGCACCAAAGCGAAAATGACGCTGGCTGTCGACCGGGACGTCCCGATCCCGGCCGACGCCCGGGCCGTCATCGTCGCCCAGAATCTGGTCGGAGCGCGCTACGTCCAGTTGGCGCCGGCGTTCGGGGCCGACGGTGACACCAGTCGTCCCACCATGCGCAGCGGCGACGTCATCGACGTCGACCGGACCGCGGTGCCGGTGGAGTGGGACGAGATCAAGACCCAACTCATGCGGCTCTCTACTGATCTCGGACCCGACGCGGCGGCGTCGACGTCATCGGTGGGCCGCTTCATCGACAGCACTGCCAATGCGCTGGACGGCAACGGCGACAAACTGCGGGAGACCATTCGCCAGCTGACCGGCTTGAGCAGGATCCTGGCCGACGGGAGCGGCGACATCACCGACGTCGTCGCCAACCTGCAGACTTTCGTCACCGTGCTGCGCGACAGCAACACCCAGATCGTCCAGTTCCAGGATCGGCTGGCCACCGTCTCCAGCGTGCTCGACGGCAGCCGCACTGAACTTGACGCCGCCCTGACCAACCTGTCCGGCGCAGTCGACGACGTCAAGCGGTTCGTCGCCGGCAGTCGAAACCAGACCGCCGAACAGGTTGAGCGGCTCGCCGATGTGGTGCGCAATCTCAGCGATAATCAGACGGCTCTGAAGAATCTGCTGCACGTCGCGCCCAACGCGATCGGCAACAGCTACAACATCTACAACCCCGACATCCAAAGTGCACTCGGCGGTTTCGCTCTGGCCAACTTCTCCAACCCCCTTCAGGTGGTCTGCGCGGCGATCGGTGCAATTGAAAACGCCACCTCCAGCGAGACCGGCAAGCTGTGCTCGCAGTACCTCGGCCCGGCGCTGCGCCTGCTGAACTTCAACTACCTGCCGATGCCGACCAACGTCTATCTGGGCAAGTCGCCGAGTCCGTGGAATCTGATCTACTCCGAACCGCACCTGGCACCGGGCGGCGGCCCGACCTCGCCGACGGTGCAGATCCCGCCGGAGATTTCGGCCTACACCGGGCTCAACGGGGATGTCCCGCCGCCACCGGGCTGGGGTGGGCCGCCGGGTGCCCAGGGCTCGTACGCGCCCGAAGGACTGCCCGCTGATCCCCAGCCGGCGCTATATCCCGGCGCTCCCATCCCGCCGGGTGTTTCGCACGGTCCGGCACCGGCCGGACCGTCCAACCTCCAGGACATGCTGATGCCCGCCGAAGCGCCGGCAGCGGCGCCGGTCCCGCCACCGCCTCCGCTGCTGCCGGTAGCGCTGCCCCAGGGAGTGGGGGACCAACCGTGAGCTCACGTCTACGAGTCGGGGTCGCCGCAGTGTGTGTTGCTCTCGCCCTGAGCGGTTGCGGGTTCGGCGGGCTGAACTCCCTGCGACTGCCAGGTGCCGTGGGCCGAGGCGGAGATGCCGCCACTTATCACGTCGAGTTGGCCAATGTCAGCACCCTGGAGCCCAATTCGCCGGTGCTGGTCGGCGATGTGGTGGTAGGCAGCGTCAACCGCATGTCGGTGCGGGATTGGCATGCCGACGTAGAGATCTCCGTCAAACCGGGCGTCGTGATCCCGGCCAACGCGGTGGCGACGGTGGGACAGACCAGCCTGCTGGGGTCGATGCATCTGGCGCTCAACCCGCCGCTTGGCCAGGCACCCACCGGCCGGTTGGCTCCCGGGGCAACGCTGGGACTCAACAAGACCTCGACCTACCCGTCGACCGAGCAGACCTTGTCGGCGCTGTCGGTGGTCATCAACGGCGGGGGGGTGGGGCAGATCGGCGACATCATCGCCGAACTCAACCGCGCCCTCGACGGTCGTGAAGTCCAGATCAGGGATCTACTCACCCGCCTCAACGACTTCGTCGGCTTGCTTGCGGCGCAACGTGACAGCATCAATGCGACGGTGGCCTCGCTGAACCGGGTAGCCGGCACCTTCGCGGGCCAACGCGATGTCCTCACCAGGGCGCTGGATCGGATCCCGCCCGCTCTTGACGTCCTGGTGGCCGAAAGGCCGAGGCTGACAGCGGCACTGGACAGGCTGGGCACGCTCAGTACGGTCGCCACCGACCTGGTCAACGACACCCGGGCCGATCTGGTCCGCAATCTGACGAATCTGGAGCCGACATTGCGGTCGCTGGCCGACGTGGGCCCGGATCTGAACAAGGCACTCGCCTACTTCACCGCGTTCCCGTACGGACAAGCCACCATCGACCGGGCCATTCGCGGTGACTACCTCAACCAGTACATCATCTTCGACTTCACCGTTCCGCGGCTGAAGAAAACCTTGCTGCTCGGTACTCGCTGGGGTCAGGAGGGAGCGAAACTCGTTCCGGCGCCAGGTGATCCGTGGTATGCCACCTACACCTACGATCCGCTCAACGCGCCGTTCTCGCCACCACCGGCGGCAGTCGCCGGCGTCGTGCCCTTCGACGAGTCCGGGCCCCCTAACGATTCCGGGCCCCCTGACGATTTCGTGCCAGAGCCAACCGAGGAGCCGGTGACCCCGCAGGCCGGGGCCGTCGAGGCGCCGCCCCCGCCGGCCCCGCCGGCTGCGGTCTCACCGCCGCCGTCGGTCTCACCTGAGCTGCAGTTGGCCCCGATGGACGGAGGTGGCAACTGATGCTGACCCGCTTCGTACGCATCCAGCTGATCCTGTTCAGCATCGCCTCGATCATCGGCATCGTCGCGATGGTCCTGGTCTACATGCAGCTGCCGACCCTCTTGGGGGTCGGGCGCATGACGGTCAAGCTGGAACTGCCCCGCACCGGTGGCCTCTACCAATTCTCCAACGTCACCTACCGCGGCGTGCAGATCGGCAAGGTCACCGATGTCCGCGCCACCCGCGCGGGTGCGGAAGCAACGCTCTCGCTGGCGACCTCGCCGAAGATTCCGGCCGATCTGCAGGCCAGCGTGCTCAGCGTTTCAGCGGTCGGTGAGCAGTACGTGGACCTGCTGCCCCGGACTGACTCGGGACCGTACTTGAGGGACGGCTCGGTGATCCCGGTCGCCGACACCACCGTTCCGCAGAAGGTCGGCCCGATGCTCGATCAGGTGCACGCGCTCCTGGCCAGCATCCCCAAAGACAAGCTCGCCAAACTCCTCGACGAATCCTTCAAGGGCCTCAACGGTTCCGGCGATGACCTCGGTGCGCTGCTGAACTCGCTGTCGACCGTCGCGGCCGACTTTGAGACGGTCTCGGATCGGGCCCGGATCCTGATCGACGACAGCAGGCCACTGCTGGAGGCCCAGGCCGCCTCCGCCAATGCACTGCGCACCTGGGCGCGCAGCCTGGCCGGGGTGACCGGCCAACTCAACACCAACGACCCGCAGATCCGGACGCTGCTCAACACCGGACCGGGCGCCCTCGATGAGGCCTCCCGGCTGCTCGAGCAGGTCAAGCCGACGCTGCCGGTTCTGCTGGCCAACCTCACGACCGTCGGGCAGATTGCGGTGACCTACCGTCCGTCCCTGGAACAACTGCTGGTGTTGCTGCCGCCCTACATCGCGTCCGTGCAAGCCGTGGGCCTGCCCCGCAACAACCCCACCGGCTTCACGCAGGGTGATTTCACCCTGACCATCGGCGACCCGCCGGCCTGCACGGTCGGTTTCCTCCCGCCGTCGTCGTGGCGTTCCCCGTCGGACCTCTCCGACGTCGACACCCCAGATGGTCTGTACTGCAAACTGCCGCAGGATTCTCCGATCGCGGTGCGCGGGGCCCGCAATTACCCGTGTATGGGTCAACCGGGCAAACGGGCACCGACCGTCGAGATTTGCGAGAGCGACGGGAGTTTCGTGCCGTTGGCAATGCGTCAGCACGCCCTCGGCCCGTATCCGTTCGACCCCAATCTGCTGGCACAGGGCATCCCGCCGGATGACCGGGTGACCTTTGGTGAGCAGATTTACGGTCCATTGGAAGGCACCCCACTGCCACCCGGCCCACCCGCGGCTGCTCCGCCCCCGCCGGCCGCCCCGGGCCCCGCCCCTGCCGAAGCGCCGCTACCCGGTCCGCCGCCCGGTGCGCAGGTGGCGCCCAGTGCCCACACGCCTGGCGCCCCCGGCCCGTCGGTCGCGATAGCCACCTACGATCCCAGCACCGGGCAGTTCGCCACCGCCGACGGATCGGTGGGGCGGCAGACCGACGTGGTGGCCGGCGACGGGCAGCAGACCTGGACCGACCTGATGCCGACGCGTTAGACCTTCACCAGTTTGAACGGCATGGTGATGTGCACCGCCAAGCTGCGCCCGCACGCACCGCTGGGCCCGGTGGTGGCGTCCTCACCGACGAGGGTGTTAGAGGTCGGGTCCGTGGTGGACCCGTCGGGAGTCATCGCCTTGAACCGGAATATCTGCAGTCCGTCGGCGGTCGAACCGTCCGGACACCGGATCCACTGCGGCACAATGTGTTTGACGTACCACTCTCCGCCGGTCTGGTAGATCGGCGCGGTCCAGCCCTGGTTGCTTGTCACCGATCCGGTGCACTCGGTGGGGTAGCTGCACTGCGACGCGACCGTCCAGACGGCTCGGACGCTGTTTTCGTTACGGAACACGTCGTTGGTGCGGGCCCATTCGCCATTGGAGGTGGCAGTGAAGGTGCCGTTCAACGCCCACGAATCGGAGGCCTGCACAGGTGCTGCGCCCCAGACGCAGCCCAGCAGAGCGCTCAGCAGGGCAGTCAGTGTGCGGGGCACATCGGTAATTATCCGGCTCCGGCCATGTCCAGCGCAGCCAGATGACTGAACAGCATCGAGGCGCCGATCGGGTCACCTCCGCCGGGGTAGGTGGTGCCACCGTCGACGGTTTCGTCAGCAGTGAGATCGAATGCAGTCTCCACGGATCCATGGAACCAGAGCCACGACCAGGGACCAGAAACCACATCTGCCACAACAGTCACATTGCCTGTTAGTCTGCTGCAGGGTCTATTCCCGCTAGTGGCAGGGAAGGGATGGCCGTGAAAGGCAGCGAAGCGCAACCGACCGAGACCGATGTGCCGGAATTCCCGGCGCCGGACTCGATTGGTAGACACTCGCCGATGTCCCGTTCGTCGATGTCCCGCTCGGGGCGCCGCAATCCGCTCAACCGAATCAGCATCCAGTCCAAGCTCCTGCTGATGCTGGTGCTATGCACGGTCCTGGCGGCCGCCATTGTCGGTAGCATTGCCTACCAGACGGGCCGTAACTCGCTACGAAGCGCAGCGATCAACCGACTCGTCGAGATCCGCGAGTCGCAAACCCGGACATTGACCGCACAGCTCAACGATCTCAGAAGCGCGGTGGTCACCTACACCCACGGCAGCATGACCCTGGATGCTCTACGGGATTTCACCGCAGCCTTTGACCAACTGGCCGACGCCACGGTGACCCCGGAGATGTCCAGGGCGATCACCGACTACTACGACTTCTTCGCCAAAGAAACCGAGAAGTACAGCGGAACCCGCCTTGATGTGTCGGCACTGCTGCCTACCTCTGCGGCTGAGCGCTACCTGCAGGCGACCTACACCGCGAAACTGCGCACCAATGAAGCCGCCATCGCGATGGACGACCCCCGGGATGGCAGCGCATGGTCGGCGGCCAACGCCAAGTACCACACGTTCTTTCGCGAGATCGTCACCCGCTTCGGGTTTGAGGACGCGCTGTTGCTCGATGCGCGCGGCAACGTGGTGTACAGCGCCTATAAGAATGTCGATCTGGGCACCAACATCCTCACCGGCCCGTACAACGGATCAAAACTACGCGACGCTTACACCCAGGCAATGTCGAGCAACCGCGCCGACCAGGTGGTTTACACCGACTTCGAGTTCTACCAGCCCTCCACAATGGCACCCACCGCCTGGATGGTCGCTCCGCTGCCGCCCAACGGCAAGCCGAACGGCGTTCTGGCAATGCAGTTTCCAATCACCAAGGTCAACACGGTGATGACGTTTGACAAGAAGTGGACCCAGGCAGGAATGGGCGATACCGGCGAGACGATCCTCGCCGGTGAGGACTTTCTGATGCGATCGGATTCCCGACTCTTCCTGGAGGATCCGGACCGGTACCGACAGATGGTGATCGACGCCGGCACCCCGCCCGACATTCCCGATATGGCCATCAGACAGGGCGGCACCACGCTGGTCCAGCCGGTGGCGCCCGACGCCCACAAGGAGGCACAGAAGGGCTATAGCGGCACCCTGATCGCCAAGGACTACCTCGGCCGCCCGACGATTCAGGCTTACGCCCCGGTCGGCAAGATGGCCAACCTGCGCTGGTCAATCGTGGCGAAAATCGACACCAGTGAGGCCTTCGCCAGGGAGGCCACCTTCACCCGGATCGTGGTTCTTGCCACCACCGGGATCATTTTCGGGGTCTGCTTGCTGGCGGTGATCCTGGCCCAGGTGTTCCTTCGGCCCATCCGCCGGTTGGAAGCCGGGGTACAGCGCATCAGCGCCGGGGACTACCACGTGGCCATCCCGGTCGAGACGCGCGACGAAATCGGCGACCTCACCGGGATGTTCAACGAAATGAGTCGCAGCCTCTCAGTCAAGGAGGATCTCCTCACCGAGCAGCGAATCCAGATACACCAACTGCTGCGCACCCTGATGCCGGTGGCGATCGCCGACAAGTTCGGCGCCGGTGAGCCGATCACAGCACGCGAACACGCCAACGTCACGGTGATCTATACCGAAGTCGCTGGATTGGACCGGTTGCAGGCCGAACTCGATTCCGATGAGTCGCTTGGCCTTGTGACTGAGATCCACCGGCAATTCGATGCTGCTGCAGCAGAATTCGGCGTCGAACGGGTTCGGCCGGTGCGCAACGGCTTCTTGGGTAGCTGCGGTCTGACCATCCCGCGCCTGGACAACGTCCGTCGCACCGTCGACTTCGCAATGGAATGCCAACGGATCCTGGATCGGCTGAACAGCGAGGCTGCCTTGAATCTGAGGCTGCGCGCCGGCATCGACACCGGCACTGTGAGCAGCGGACTGATCTATGAGCCTTCGCTGGTGTTCGACATGTGGGGGACCGCAGTCAATTTGGCGCACCGACTCAAGGACGGATCCGAGTCAGGTATCTATGTCACTTCACGTGTCTTCAACACTCTCGATGAGACGATGTCGTTCACCGAGGCGGGAAGCGTGACAGCGGACGGCCACGCCGAACGCGTCTGGCGTCTGATGGAACCGCGCTGATGGGCAACCTACTGGGCGCTTCCTGGTTCTACTGGGCGGTCGGGATCGCAATCGGCCTGCCGGTGGCGCTGATCGCGCTCACCGAGTGGCAGCACACGCTGCGCCGTCGCGGCAGCAGCTTGATCGGCCCGGTGACTCTGCTGCGCAACTACCTACTTCCCCTGGGCGCGCTTCTGCTGGCGATGGTCGGAGCCACCCAGATGCCGGCCGGGTCGACCCCGGTTCGCATTGTCGCCACGCTGGTGGCCATCGTCGTGCTGATCCTGATGCTCTCCGGGATCAAGGCCTCGCTGTTCGCCTCTGCGCCGCAGAGCAGTTGGCGTCGACGCGTGCCGGCGATCTTCCTCGATGTCATTCGATTCGCGCTGATCGCCCTCGGAGTTGGGCTGATATTTGCCTACATCTGGGGTGCCAACGTCGGTGGACTGTTCACCGCGTTGGGTATCACCTCCATCGTTATCGGCTTGACCCTGCAGAACTCGGTCGGCCAGATCATCTCCGGACTGCTGATGCTGTTCGAGCAGCCCTTCCGATTGGGGGACTGGATCCAAACCGACAAGGCCAAAGGCCGCGTGGTGGAGGTCAACTGGCGTGCGGTCCATCTGGAGACGTCCGACGGGCTGCGCGTCACCCCGAACTCGGTACTGGCCGGGCAGTCGTTCACCAACCTCAGCCGCCCGGAAGGCCAGCACGCCATCCGGGTGACGACCGTGTTCGCCATCGAGGACCGTCCCGACCAGGTGTGCGCGATGCTGACCCGGATCGCCGCCCAGCTTCCCGAATGCCACCCCGACCTGACCCCGGTCGCCGTACCGCTGGGACAGATGGAGTACCGCACCAAGATTCCGCTGCGCACACCTGGGGACGACGGCAGCGCCGAGGCGACTTTCCTGCGCTGGATCTGGTACGCCGCGCGCCGGGAGGGACTGCACCTCGACGAAGCCGACGACGAGTTCACCGAGTCGGAGTCGGTCGAGGCGGCGATCCGCGCGGTGGCGGCGCCGACTCTTCGACTCACCACCGACCAGCAGCGCTCGATGGCCGCTCATGCGGTCATCGAGCGTTACGGAGCCGGTGAGCTGATCTTGCCGGCCGGCATCGTCCCCGAACACATGCTGTTCATCATGTCCGGCACGGTGCTGCTGACAGGGGATACCGACGACGGATCGCGCACCGAGGTGGGAACTCTGGAGGAGGGCTCATACCTCGGTCAGAGCACGCTGGTCCGCCACCCCGTCATCGGATCGTATTTCGCGCTCGACGAAGTCACCCTGGTGCGGGTCCGCCGTGAAGCCATCGAGCAGGTCGTGCAGCGCGATCCGGTGTTGCTGCAGGAGTTCGGCCGCTCCATCGACGAGCGCCGAGCCAGTGTGTTCCGGGCGCTGGCCGACAGCTCTGAACAGACCTGATCCCGCCGATCCAATCAGCTGACCGCTCAGATGGGACCGCTCAGCCCCATTCGTGGTTCATCGCGCGGGAGTCGGTGATTTCCTCGGGCCGCACCGCGCGTAACCGTGGCCTGCTGACCGCGATCAGGATCAACCCGATCAGCCCGGTCAGCGCACCGAGGGCGAAGGTCGCGGTGTAGCTGCTCTCCGGCGGATAACCGTCGAGATTGCGGCTGAGCAGGACAGCCACGATCGCAGCGGCGATGGCCGCCCCCACGGTCCGGGCGATGGCGTTGATGCTGGTGGCGATCCCGGTCTCGCCCACCTCGACCTCCTGTATCACCAGCACCGGCAGCGCTCCGTAAGCCAGGCTGATGTAGGCGTTGACCAGCAGGCTGGCCGCAATGACCTGCCAGGCCGAGGAATGCGCTACCGCGAGCAGGCTGAACCCCACCACGCCGAGGACCGTCCCGACCGCCAGTACCGGCCGCGCGCCATACCGACCGATACAGCGGCCGCTGACCAACGCCGTCAGGAAGCCGACGAGTGCACCGGGCAGCAGATAGACCACACTGGCCTCCAACACGGTGGCGCCAAACCCGTAGCCGCTGGCGGTCGGTGCCTGGACCAGTCCGGTCAGCCCTAAGAACGCGCAGTACAAGCCCATCCCGACGGCCACTGTCGCGAGGTTGGTCAGCAGGATGGGCCGCCGGGCCAGCATGACGGTGGAGACCAGCGGTTGAGGACAGCGCCGCTCCCACCACCACCACAGCCCCAGCATGACGGCGCCACCGAAACCCGCGGCCAGGGTGCGGATTGCGGTCCAGCCCCACAGATTGCCCTGGGTGACCGCCAACAGGACCAGTGAGAGCCCGGTACCGAGGCCGACCGCGCCGGCCCAGTCCACCGTCCCGGTGACCGAGCGACCGCGGCTCGGGACCACCAGCACGACGGCCACGATCACCACGGCCACGAAGGCGACGGTGAACCAGAACACCCGGTGATAGCTGGCATCCCCGCGCATCAGCAGTCCGGTGATCACCAGGCCCACCCCACCACCGAACCCGAGCACCCCGGACAGCACGGCCATCGCGCCCATCAATCGGTCGGCAGGCAGTTCCTCGCGCAGGATCGAGACCCCGATCGGGTACAGCGCGAATGACGCCCCCTGCAGGACCCGCGCAGCGATCAGCAGCGGCAACGACGACGTCAACGCACCCAGAACCGAGCCCGCCAACACCAGCGTCAGCACCACCAACAGGACCCTCTTCTTGACGTGCAGGTCGGCCAGCCTGCCGAGCAGGGGAGTGCTCGCAGCCGCAGCGAGCAGGTTGGCGGTTACCGCCCAACTGACGTCGACGGTGGAAACGTTCAATTGGCGGGCCATCGCCCCCAGGACGGGCACCACACCGGTCTGCAGGATCGCAACGGTCAGGGCGACCACACTCATCGTGGCGACCAGCAGACCGGGGCGCGTGACGCCGGTGTCGGCATGCGAGGCGGCCGATCTCACATCCGACACCGCGTGTCCCTTCCGTCCCCCCGTTGCCGGTTGATTATGTCGGCTAATCGTTTATGCAAGGATTTCGGGGTGTTCCGGGCCGTCACGCACTTCTTCGCCGTCGATGTATCCACGGCGGGCGGGGATGTCTTCCTTCCGACAGAGTCTGCTCATTCGCCGCGCCGCCCGGGATCACCGGGGCGGCCATCGGCAGCGACGACGTCGGCTGGAGTTCCTCCGGGGGCGAGCACCAGAACACCTCACGCAAGCGGGTCTACCACCGCTCGATCGAGGTTGTGCAAGACGAACCGGCCAGTCCGTTCGTGCGGGCTGTTGTCGCCGCCGAAGCCACCAGCCTGGTGACCAATCTGGGGACCCACGGAATCGGCTATGTCAACGGCGATCTGACGGTTGGCGTTTCCCGCGCACCGCTCGGGGATTACATTGGGGTACAGGCTGATTCGCAATGGTGCGCTGATGAAGTCGCGGTAGGATCCGCCACCCTGTTCGACGACGCCGGACCGTTTGGGACGGCCATGGTGACCGCGATCGCCAACCCAGCCGCCCAGATCGACTTCGGCACCTCACACAGCCTTCCTACACTGGGAGTCTGACGGCGAAAGCCCGCAGGACGGGGGAGACGATGATCCAGCCGGAATTTCTGCGTGACGAGGATGTCCAGATCGACGTTGCCGGCGCCAGTGTTGCCGGCCGGCTCACCATTCCCTGCCAGCCGCGCGGCATCGTGGCTTTCGCACACGGTAGCGGCAGCAGTCGGCACAGTCCGCGCAACAGGTACGTCGCGGAGGTCCTTCAGTCAGCAGGCCTGGGAACGCTGTTGTTCGATCTGCTCACCGAGGCCGAGGAAGCCGATCGGGCCAATGTGTTCGGCATCGCCCTGTTGTCGACCCGACTCCGCGAGGCCACCGAGTGGCTGCGCTCGGCCCGCGACGCCGCAGGGCTGCCCGTCGGGTACTTCGGGGCCAGCACCGGTGCGGGAGCCGCACTGCAGGCCGCTGCGGACCCACGCTGCGAGGTTTTCGCGGTGGTGTCCCGAGGCGGCCGACCGGACCTGGCCGGTGCTCCCGCTCTTGGCGCGGTCCGCGCTCCCACCCTGCTGATCGTCGGCGGGCACGACCCCCAGGTGCTCGACCTGAACCGAGCCGCGGCCGCGGCCATGCGCGCCCCGTGCGAAATCGCGATCGTCGAGGGCGCCACGCACCTGTTCGAGGAACCCGGGGCTCTGGAGCAGGTGGCGTCGCTGGCCAGGAGATGGTTCCTCCATCATCTGACACCCATTACGGTGCAGCCGTGAAGCGCCACGATGCGGTTCTGATCAGCCCGGGGGAGCTCAAGAGCCGGCTCGCCGCCGGAGACTGCCCGGCGATCCTCGATGTCCGCTGGCGACTGGATCGGCCTGACGGAAAAGCCGACTACCTGGCCGGTCACCTGCCTGGTGCAGTGTATGTGTCGCTGGAACAGGAGTTAAGCGATCACACCTGCGTCGGGCTGGGCCGCCATCCACTTCCGTCCGGCGCGGCGATCCAGGCGGCCGCCAGGCGTTGGGGGATCCGCAAGGGCCAACCCGTCGTGGTCTACGACGACTGGAACCGGGCCGGATCCGCGCGGGCGTGGTGGGTTCTCACCGCGGCGGGTCTGCCTGACGTGCGCATTCTCGATGGTGGACTTCAGGGTTGGACGACAGTTGGCGGGGAACTGCACACCAGCCCTGTGCGACCACCGGCCGGTGATGTCACCGTCGGCTACCGCGACCTCTACGCCGGTGGCCGGCCGACGCTGACCGCCGACCAGGTCGCTAACGGCGGGGTGACGATGGTGTTGCTGGACGCCCGGGCCCCGGATCGGTTCCGCGGTGAGATCGAGCCGCTTGATCCGCTGGCCGGGCACATCCCCGGCGCCCACAACCTGCCGAGCGTGTCGCTGCTTGATCACGACGGCACGTTTCTCCCCGAGGCTGCGCTGACGGGTCTGCCCGACGGCCGTGGCCCGGAATCAATAGGGGTCTACTGCGGTTCGGGGGTCACCGCATCGGTCGTGCTGGCCGCGCTTAGTGCCGCCGGGGTCGACGCCGCGCTGTTTCCCGGTTCCTGGTCGCAGTGGAGCGGGGAGAACCGCCCCGCACAGCGGGGCCCCTGACAGCTGGCACGGCGCAGCGGCGTTGCTGGGCTATGCTCCCAGCGGCGATTTGGCGGGCAGGAAGTTGACTCAGATGACAGCGGCAGTTCTGGTAGGGCGGGTGGGCGGCTTGGCGGCCGCTCTCGGCGCGGGCGTGGTAATCAGCATGGCTTCCAGCGCCCCGGCGTCGGCCGAACCCACGGACTCCCGCTCGAGTGCCCGGTCAGACACTCAGTCGGAGTCCGGCGGCCCTGCGCGTGCGGCGACGCGCCGCGGGGCCGACCCCGAGCGGTCCGGTCACCGGGCGCTCCGCCCGGCCCGGGCGGCGGCGAGTGGCGCCGCGCCGTCCGCCGTTGCGGCCGAAGCTGGACCCGAATCCGTACCTGTCGCTCCTCGGGGCACCACCGTAGGCACGGGCCGCCCGAGCAGGGCCGTCGCCGAGTCGTTGCTCGCGCCAGTCCCGCAGGAGTCCCGGCGTGAGGTTGCGCCGTCGGCAGCGGTTGCGTCAGCCAGCGTTGGGCCGGCCCGCGTTGCGGCACCTGTTCTCTCACCCGGTGTCCCCGTCCCGGCCGGTGTGGCTGCGTCGCCGGCCACCGCTACGACGTCTTTGGCCGGTTCTCTGCAGTCGCTGTTCTGCGACCCGCGCGGGCGGCGCATCACGATATTCAAGGGAACCCATTTCGCGATCCCTAACAGCTTCGCCTACTTCACCAAACGAGTCACCGGTACCGGGACCTTCACCACCGACACGGTCTATGACCTCAAGGACGAAGACCAGTACGACTGGAACAAGTTCACCGGAATCGCCTTCACCCCACTAGAACCCGATCGCAACTCGGTCATGGTCGGTTGGCGGTACAACCTGGCATCGCAGGAATTCGAGATCGCGCCGTTCTACAACGTCGACAAGAAGCGGATCTTGCCCAATGAGCAAACCGAGGTGATCTCGGTACCTGCCGGTGAGACCTTCGACTACAACGTCGACTACACCGGCGTACGGATCAGTTACGGCGGCAAGACCGTGTACAAGCCGTATCCGGAAGGTCTGAAACCCAACGTCTGGACCGCCTCGAGGGTCAGCGGCTGGTTCGGGGGCAACGAGACCGCGCCGCGCACCCTGTCCTACTACCTGAAGATCGCGCGTTGAAGCGCCCTGTCCTGACCGGTCTGCTGATCGCCTCGGTGGTGGCGCTGATCGGGCTCGTTGTGGTGATGCGCTCTGCGGTCCAGCAGTCCGCCGGCCCCGCGCCCGCGGCGGTGAAGAACATCACCGTCACCCTCGACGGCACCGCCGTCACCCTCAAAGACGGTGTCGCCGAGAGGCCCGCCGCGCCCGGGTCGGCTGCCCAAGACACCGTCCGCATCGAGGGCGAACCGGTGATGGGCGACACCACCGGAGACGGTAAACCCGACGCAGCACTGCTCATCGCCAATGACCCCGGCGGCAGCGGAACGTTCTACTACGCCGTGCTCGCCGTCGACAACAACGGCAGTTACCAGGCGACGAACGCGGTCGAGCTGGGTGACCGTATCGACCCCGAGGGCATCGAGTTCAACAACGGACGCTTCGTCTACCGCTTCCTGGAACGCAAGCCCGGAGAACCCTTGGCGGCTGCGCCCAACGTGGAGAAGCGCGTCGAGATCACTGTAGATCCGAAGTCGAACCGGATTTCCGCGGCCGCTTAGCGGATCTGTGCCGCGAAAAACTGCGCGGTGGCCCCGGACGCGTCGACGGCGAAACTGGTCGGCCCGACGATGTTGGCCGGCAACGAGAACCGGCCGGCCGGCCATGTGTGGCCGCCGCCGTCGATGCGCACCAGCACAACCTCGGTGTTGTCAGCGCAACCGGTGGCCGCCATCTCCTGGATCTCACCCGTTGACGCCGGGTCGTCGACCAACGGTCCGGGGCAGCGGTTGATCGCCCGCCAGCGTTCGGCCAGTGCCGGCGCGGAGATGATGGTGCTGGGACCGCCCCGCCCTACCATCGGCCCGCCGTTGTAGGGCACCACCGGATCGGCGGTGCCGTGCACCGCCATTACCGACACCGGCCGCGACGGTGCGCACGGAGTGGCCGCCCCCAATGTCCCGGCCACCGGAGCGATGGCGGAGAGCAGGTCGGCTCGCTCGCACACCAGTCGGTTGGCCATGAAGGCACCCGCGGACATTCCGGTCACGAACACCCTGCCCGGCGGAATCTGGAAGTCACGGGACAACTGTTCAATGAGCGTGGCCAAGAAACCGACATCGTTGACGCCCTGCCGGTCCGGCAGCGACGCGCCCCGGCCGTCGGCCCAGGCGGTATCGATGCCGTCGGGATAGGCGACGACGAACCCGTACTGGTCGGCGACGGCGTTGTACCCCGTCACAGCGGCTTGCTGGCTTCCGGTCATCCCGGCGCCGTGCAGATTGATTACTAGCCCGTTGGGCTGCCCAAGGCCGGCGGGGACATGCAGCACGTAGGTTCGCTGCATACCGCCGAAGCTGAGCATGCCCGGCGGGTTGGCTACTGCCGGTGGGGCAGTGAGGCCAACGAAAACCAAAGCGGCCAGCAGTGCCGAAAGACGCGTTCTCACGCTGGATAGTTTGCCAGGTGTGCAATCAGGACGCTGCGCCGCGTTCCTCGGCGCGCAGTTGGCGGTCGTCCTGCTCGGTGAATTCGATGAGGACCCGTGCCACTTCGGGTGAGTAAAGCAGCGACAGGTGGCCCAGGCCGTCGATGGCGATATCGGTTCCGCCGCGGGGACCCAGCGCGCTGGTGGTCGGCGGGTGGACGATGTTGTCATGAGTGGAGTAAACGCTCAGCGTGGGTGTGACAACCGGGCGTTCCCGGCGCTCGACGTGGAATTCGCCGCCCTCGCGGAGTTCTTTGGCCACCCTGCCCAGGATTGGCCCGCGCCACTTCACGCCGTTGTGTGGCGTGCCTACGGTGATGCAGTGCGCGACCCGACGTCGCCCGTTAGGGGAGTGCGCGTACTCCAGACATACCAGTCCGCCCAGTGAATGAGCCACCAGGGACACCCGGTCGATGTTGTTCTCGGCACAGACGCGTTCGACGAACCGGTCCAGCCGGGGGACGTTGCGGTCCACCGAGTCGAACCACGGGTAGTTGAATCCGTACAGCGGCCCCTTGGCAGCCCTGCGGAACTGTCGTGCCATCCACCAGAAGTCGGCCCGGTTCTGAAAATAGCCGTGCACGAACACAACTGGGACATTGTTACCGTCGCTGAACTTTCGTCCGATGAAGAAGTACAGGGGAATCAGCGGCTGGGTGATGAGCACGTAGTACAGCTCGCGCCACATCGCCTTGGCCTGGCGCTGGCCGGGGCGGCGTTCGACGTGCGCGGTCATCAGGGCGAACGAGCCGAACAGGTACACCAGAGCCGCACCGAGCAGGACCACGGCAACTCCGAGTCCGAGCAGTTCGGCAGCCTTGATCGACACGGCGGAATCCTAGCGCGGCGCCTGCGATGGCGATCCGATCCTTGCGGAAAGGACGCCGGGGTCTAAACTTGATCTAGTCCAGAAAGGTATCTTATGACAAGTTCGGGTATGAACGTCGACTTGAACATCGACAACGGCATTGACGCCGGGACGCGTGTTCGTATCTGCGAAGGTCTGGCGCAACTTCTCGCCGACACGTACACGCTCTATTTGAAGACGCACAACTATCACTGGAACGTCACCGGACCGATGTTTCAGACGCTGCACTTGATGTTCGAGACCCAGTACAACGAACTGGCTCTGGCGGTTGATCTCATTGCCGAGCGTATCCGGGCACTCGGCGCGAAAGCGCCCGGCAGCTACACGGAGTTTTCCGAACTGACAAGCATCACCGAGAGTGTTGGGCCAGTGAGTGCCACGCAGATGATTCGCGACCTGGTGGCCGGCCAGGAAGCGGTTGTGCGAACGGCCCGCCGACTCTTCCCAGTCGTGGAGGAGGCGCATGATGAGCCGACGGCGGATCTGCTGACTCAGCGGATGCAGATTCACGAGAAGACCGCCTGGATGCTTCGAAGCCTCCTTGACGATCACTAAACGGCCGCCACACGGCAATTCGTCACAGTGACGTTTAGGCGCTTCGGAAAACCCGGAATCTGCACCAATTCGTCACAGTGACATATTGGGGAACCTGAGACCGTGCCTAATGGAACTCCGACCGGGGGGTTCGTCCGGCTTTCGCGAAGCAGGCTTCAGAGGGCCGGATAATCGGCCAACGGGCGACAGGCAAGCCAGACGGGGAACCGTCGGAAACCGTCGGCGCACCCGTGCGCAGGAAGCGCAGAGCGCCTGGAAATGTCGGCCAGGATGGCGGTCCGCGCAATTGCCCAGCTCACCCTTTTGCCGATAAGCCACATTATGTCAGTTAACGTGAAGCGGGGTTTGCCCTGCTCAGCCTGCGAATTGTCCGTTGTCGATTGACGCCGAGAGAGTCAGGCAGGAGAGTCAGGCAGAATACTGGCCATGGGTTCGGCCAGCACCCATGGCAGCCGTCTGGCCGGCGCGGAAGGTGTACGTGGATCGGTACGTGTTCGACCTCTCACTGATTTTGGTTCTGCTGCTCCTCAACGGTCTCTTTGCCGGCAGCGAGATTGCGCTGATTTCGCTGCGCGAAGGCCAGTTGCGAGCCATGGAACGGGGTTCGGGTCGGCGGGAACGGGCGCTGGCCCGGCTGGCTCGCAATCCGAACCGCTTTCTCGGCACGATCCAACTCGGCATCACGCTTGCCGGATATCTTGCATCAGCCACCGCGGCAATCACCCTTGCCGAGCCGCTCGTCCCCTCCCTGGGCTTTCTGGGGGGTGCCGCCGAGGCCGTCGCGGTGACGTCGGTGACCATCGTGCTGGCCGTGGTCAACATCGTGGTGGGTGAACTGGCACCCAAACGATTGGCGATGCAGAACGCTCAGCGCTGGGCCCTGATGGTCGCTATCCCCCTGGACCGGCTCGCCACGCTGTCCAAGCCGATCGTCTGGCTTATGGGCAAGGCGACCGACCTCATCGTGCGGCTCTTCGGAGGAAATCCCGACGCCGCGGCCGAACAACTCTCGTCCGAGGAGTTACGCGAACTTGTATCGGCCCACCGCGGGCTGACCATCGAGCAACGCGAGATGATCTCCGGAGCCTTGGAGATTCAAGACAGGGTGCTGCGCGAGATTCTCGTGCCCCGGCGCAAAGTGATCATGCTCTCCAGCGACCTCCCCATGTCCACGGCCCAAGACCAGCTTGTCGACTCAGGCCACTCCAGGGCGCCGGTGGTCCGCTCCCGCAATCTCGATGAGGTCATCGGGGTTGTGCACCTTCGCGACCTGCTCGGTGGTGGAACGTCTCTGGCCGAGGCTGCCCGCCCCGCATTGCAGTTGCCGGACAGTCTTCCGGTCTCTGAGGCATTGAAGCGGTTCAAGGCCGAACGGGAGCAGTTCGCGGTGGTGATCGACGAACGCGGTGGCGTGGCCGGGATCGTCACTCTGGAGGATGTCCTCGAGGAGATCGTTGGTGAGATCTACGACGAGACCGACCGCGATGTCCTGGGTGCCAAGGTGATGCCCGACGGAAGTCTGGTGCTACCAGGCAGCTTCCCCATCCACGACTTGCCCGACCTTGGTGTGGAGATCCGCGATCTGCCCCGCGGTGACTATGCCACCGTAGCGGGACTGGTCCTGGTGATTCTGGCGCGAATTCCCACTGAGCCCGGAGACCGAATTCCATTGGACGGCTGGACCATTGAAGTTCGAGAAATGGAACGGAACACCATTACCGAGGTTCGGCTCATGCGGCGGCCCGCGGTCACGCTCTCTGAATCACGCCCCTAGGCCATCCAGCCGCACCCTATCGACAATCATCTCAGCCGGGAACGCGTGAAATGTCGGGCGCGCCCGCCCCGCCACTAGCGGCCCAAAGCGGCACCTGTCCAGCAGCGGGAAAAAGCCGCTGTAGCGTGATGGTGTGATTTCCTCTCGCATGTCATCGTCCATCGCTTTTGTCGCATGTGGCGCAGCGCTGGTCCTCGGCCTGAGCGCCTGCGACTCCAGCACAAGATCCTCCACCTCGTCGTCCGGCATGTCGACCGAGGTTGCCTCCTCCCCGGTCACTCCCGCCGCCGGCGGCGCCTGCCCCACCGCGGCACCTGCCGGTGATGTTGCTCCCGAGTGGACCGTGTCGGGTAGCAGTGGCAGCGTCGCCGTCACCGGATCCACCGACGCAGCGGCACCGAAGATTGAGGTGAGCCAACCATTCGCCATCGCCCAGACCCAGGTGCAGACACTCAAGGCCGGTGAGGGCCCGGTAGTCCCCGACACCGCCACGGTGTCGGTTTGCTATATGGGCGTCAACGGCCGCGATGGGTCGGTGTTCGACAGCAGTTACGAACGCGGCGAGGCGGCGGACTTCCCTCTTAACCGGGTGGTGCCGGGCTTCCAGAAGGCTATCGCCGGCCAGAAAGTCGGTTCTACGGTCGCCGTTGCGATGACGTCTGCCGACGGCTACCCCAACGGCGAGCCGCGTGCGGGCATCGAACCGGGCGACACACTGATCTTCGCGATCAAGATCCTTGGCGTTAACTAGAAGAGCAGTCCCTAGGCGCCGCTGCGCGCTGATGTCGAGCAGGTTAGGCCGGTCGGGTGCCGACCTCAAGGCCGGCCAGTTCCGATGTCCCGTCGAAGATCACCCGGCCCGACTCGCGGACCGTGCACCGAAGCCGGCCACCGAGGTGTTCGAAGTCGGTGTCGATGTTGCGCCGCTCGGCCGGCAGCGGCACCGGCAGCACATGCGGCGGCAAATGGGTTCCGTCCCCTTCTAATTCGATCTCGTAGCGCCTGGAGCGTCCGCGCAGCAGCCAACGGTTCTCCCCTACCTGTGAGCGCACCAGCAGAGGCGGTGTCATCCTGATGACCGTTGTGCCCACCCGGACCACGATCCCGTTGACGTCGCGGGCGATCGGTCCCAGTGACAGCAGTCCACCAGAGAAGGCCACGCACACGTCGGCATCGCCGAAATCGTGGGCCTGCCCCCACCACCAACGCAACGGAAATCCCTTGCCCCAGTTGCGTTCTGCGTAGAGTTTGGCGCTATCGAATGTCCAGCTCTCACCGGCATATTCGACCGTGCCGCTGGCCCGGCCACCCAAGTAGTACGGATGCCAGTACTGATTGAGGAACGGGACTGCCGAGAATATCCCGCCCCCGCCGAATGCTTTGGGCCACAACACCCGGTCGCGGAATTCCATGTCCAGCTTCAGGTCGCCGAGTTCGAAGCGGACCCGGTCGGCGCCCACGGTGAAGTTATCCGACTCATCCCCGGCGGTGACGCTGAACGGGCTGTGCGCGGCACGGGCGCCGCGCAGGGCAGCCGAGCGGACCACCAGGCCGGGATGCACGGCCACCGCCGTGGTGGACCAGTCACCGTCCGGGTGGCGGTTGACACTGCACAGAGCGATCAGCGCACGCCCAGTGGCCTCGTCGGAGACCCGCCAGAACCAGCCCTCCATCTCGGTGCCATGCGAGGGCAACGGGTTACCGAACGGCACGTCAGCGCCGCTGCGGCGGTACAACTCGATCAGGTTGGGTGCCATTTGGGGTCAGCCTTTCAGAGAGCCGTCGAGGTATCCAGTGGCTCTTTCAGCGACGCCCACGAGCCGAGTCGCTCCTCCGCCTGCTGCAAGCCGCGCTCCATGACGGCGAGTCTAGGTGGCGCAGTTAGGGTGAGCCGCATGTCGCCGAGTTGGATTGCCCGCCTGGTGCGACTGGACGGCGGCGATGGCGTCTACCGAACCGCCACGGCGCTGGGCGCCGGGCCTCGTCTTTTCGGCGGCCTGATCGCGGCGCAGGCACTGGCCGCAGCGGCTGCCACCGTGGCGGCCGACCGGCTGCCGCAATCCCTGCATGCCTACTTCATCGCGGGCGGGCGAGTCGGTGTGGACGTCGAGTACACGGTTGAGTCCACCCGCGACGGTCGTTCTTTCAGTACCCGGCGGGTGACGGCCAGCCAGGAGGGAGTGCCGATTTTCGAGATGCTGGCCTCCTTCCATCGCCCCGAAGTGACGTCGGACTGGCAGCGGCCCGCCAGACCGCGGCTGCCGTTGGCCGAGGCGACCACCGCCGTCACTCCCCCGCAGGATTGGGCCGACTACTTCGAGGCGCGGGTCGCGGCCGGGGAACCCCCCGAATGGCCGAGTCAGCCGTTCTGGTTCCGCTCGCGGCAGCCCATCGAGATAGACCCGGTACTGCGGGCGTGCGCGCTGACCTTCATCTCCGACCTGGGCATGGTGTCCACCGCCCGGCCGCCCGGCCACGACGAGCCCGGTCCGGGTGGGGCGGCCAGCCTGGATCACGCCCTGTGGTTGCACCGGCCGAGCGATCCGCACCAGTGGCATTGCTATGACTCGGTCGGGATCAGTCATCGCGACGCCCGTGGTCTGGCGTTCGGGTCGATTCATGACCGTGTCGGAACCCTAGTGGCCAGTGTGGCCCAGGAATCGCTCTGGCGAATTTGACCGTCGCCGACCAATCCGGTGTTTAGGCGGGGTGCGGTTCGGGGAATAAGTCCGCATTCGGGCCGACGCTGGAGTCGGCAAGGCGAACGAACCGAAAGGCATGAACCATGACCGTTGACTACGACGCACCCCGTCACGCTCCGGTTGACGCCGGGGAGCCGCTCGACGAGCTTTCAGTTCGCCGCAACGACCCCGCGACGGCGGTTCTGGACGTCGACGAGGCCGACGGGGTGTACGCCTACGAGTTGCCGGGAGCGGATCTGTCCGACGAGGAGTTCATGGTCCGGGTCGTTCCCAAGCAACCCGACGAGTTCACCTGCAGCACCTGCTTCCTGGTGCACCACCGAAGCCGGCTGGCCCGCGGCAACAACGGCACGTCGATCTGTACCGACTGCGCGTAGCGACCGCGGGCCAACTGCGTCAGGCGATGACCCTGATCAGGTAGGAGGCCATCCGCTCGGTCCGCACCGGCGACACCGTGACACCGGCGTCAGTGACCTCGAGCATCTGGTTGTTGCCGAGGAACATGGTCACGGTCTCGGTCCCCTCCGGGCCGTAAAAGATCAGGTCCGCCGGCAGCGCCTGGGCCGGGGTGACCTTCTGGCCGACGTTGTACATCGACCCGGATGAGCGCGGTAGCTTGGCGCCCACCCCGGCGTAGACGTACTGGATCAGGCCCGAGGCGTCAAAACCCACAGTGCTGGCACCATCGCCGGTGCCCAGCGTCGGTCCGGTGATTCCTCCGCCGCCCCAGGAGTACGGAACGCCGCGCTGAGCCAGGCCCCTGGCAATAACAAGGTTGACGGCTTGATCCCTGGTAACCGGGGCCGCCGAGGCCACGACGGTGCCACCCGTCAGCATCAGCAGCACCAGACCGACCGTTGCCAGTATTCTGCTGGCCGCACCGATGCGCTTCATCTCTTTCCACCTCTCCAGGTCGCAATCCGGGATCTCCGGAACATTTGACCCAAAAGTCACTAGAACCACTTGTACAACAAGCGATTCCGGGGCTCCATCCCCTAATCGAATCCGCGCTGGGCGCGTTGTCGAACCGTGATGCAACGGTGTCGTAGACGCACCCAAACGTCGCCGAACAGTTGCCTGCCGCGGGCTGACTGGATGGGCCGGACGCCCATGGGCCGGCCGGTAAACTCCGCCCATGACCACAACCCACACGGCCCTGCCGAATGGACAGGACATCGACACCGCCATCGCGGAGGGCCGACGCGCCTTCGATCTGGACCGCAAACACGTGTTCCATTCCTGGTCGGCGCAGGCGCAAATCACGCCGATGACCATCCTGGCCTCCGAGGGCGCCTACGTCTGGGACGGCGATGGCAACAAACTGTTGGATTTCTCCGGTCAGCTGGTGTTCACCAACATCGGTCATCAGCACCCGAAAGTGGTGGCCGCGATCGCCGAGCAGGCGGCAAAGTTGTGCACGATCGCCCCCCAGCACGTCAACGCCGCCCGATCTGAGGCCGCCAGGCTGATCGCCGAGCGCACTCCCGGTGATCTCAACCATGTCTTCTTCACCAATGGCGGTGCTGACGCCGTCGAGCACGCTGTCCGGATGGCCCGGTTACACACCGGCCGACGCAAGGTGCTGTCCCGCTACCGCTCGTATCACGGGGGCACCGACACCGCCATCAACCTCACCGGCGACCCGAGGCGCTACCCCAACGACTACGGTGCCGCCGGCGTCGTGCACTTCAACGGTCCCTTCCTGTACCGGTCGTCGTTCTACGCCGACACCGACGAGCAGGAATCCCAGCGGGCACTGGACTACCTCGAACGACTCATCGCCCACGAAGGTCCGGCGACCATCGCGGCGATCGTCCTGGAGTCCGTGCCGGGCACCGCAGGCATCATGGTTCCCCCGCCCGGGTACATGGCCGGGGTGCGGCAGATCTGCGACCGCCACGGGATCGTGTTCATCGCCGACGAAGTGATGGCCGGGTTCGGACGCACCGGTCGGTGGTTCGCCATCGACCACTTCGACGTGGTGCCCGATCTGATGACCTTCGCCAAGGGGGTGACGTCGGGCTACGTGCCCCTCGGCGGTGTGGCCATAAACGACGCCATCTATGCGACCTTCGCCGACCGCGCCTACCCGGGCGGGCTGACGTACTCGGGTCATCCACTGGCCTGTGCGGCGGCGGTGGCGACGATCACCGTCATGGAGGATCAGGGCATGGTGGCCAACGCCGCCCGCATCGGGGAGCAGGTGCTCGGCCCCGGACTTCGCGAGTTGGCCTCCCGGCACCGCTGCGTCGGCGAGGTGCGCGGGCTTGGGGTGTTCTGGGCCGTCGAGTTGGTCGCCGATCCGGTCACCCGTGAGCCGCTGGCACCGTACGGCGGATCAAGCCCGGCGATGAACGCGGTTCTGGCGGCATGCAAGTCCGGCGGGCTGTTGCCGTTCGCCAACTTCAACCGGATACACGTCTGCCCGCCGTGCAACGTCACCGATGCCGAGGTCGCCGAGGGACTGGCGGTTCTGGACGCTGCGCTGGGCGTGGCCGACCAACACCTCGCCGGCTAGCCCTTATCAGGACGGGTAGCCGTGTTGGGTCAGTACGAAGAACAACAGCCCCAGGCACAGCAGCACGTTCAGTGCCACCACGACCGCCCCTGCGACGACGGCCCAGTGCGCCAGGCGCTTTTGAGCGCGCGACCGCCTGGTGCGCCGCTGATCGCTCACCAGGTTTGTCGCCACCAGCGCGAAACTGACGTCGACCCATTCACGCTCGCTCGCCGGTGCTCCGGCGGCAATCTCGCGCAACCGCGCCGGCGGGATGTCGACACCGACCGCGCCGAACCGCCGACTCAGCCGACGTAACTCGCCGTCTGAGCGCACCGAGTTCGGCCAGGCGTTCATAGCTAACTGACTGTAGTTCGCATCGTCACCAGCGATACCCACAATCGTCTCTATGCTGGGGGTTGGACGCCGTCCACCAACAGGCAGATGGAGCCTTCAATGACGCGCACGATCGAACACGGCAAGCGGACGGGTTACGCCTCACTGGGTGCCGGCGGGCTCAACCAGGACTCCTTCCCCATGCGGCTTTTCCTCAAGGGCAACGCCAAGCACTGGAATCCGGCCGATATCGACTTGCGCCAGGACGTCAAGGACTTCGCCGCGATGACCGACGACGAGCGCCGCTACACCACTCGCTTGGCAGCCCAGTTCCTGGCCGGCGAGGAGTCGGTGACCCAGGACCTGCAGCCGTTCGTCGCCGCGATGGCCGCCGAAGGCCGCTTCGCCGACGAGATGTACCTGACCCAGTTCGTCTACGAAGAGGCCAAACACACGCTGGCCTTCCGGCTGTGGTTCGACGCGGTGGGCGTCTCCACGGACCTCCACGAGCACGTCGAGTACAACGAGCCCTACACCCAGATCTTCACCCGGGAACTACCCGCGAGCCTGCACGCGCTACAGAGCGATCCCGGCCGGGCCAACCAGATTCGCGCCTCAGTCACCTACAACCACGTCGTTGAAGGCTGCCTGGCGCTGACCGGCTACTACGGCTGGGGGAAGGTCTGCAGCAGCCGCGGCATCCTGCCGGGCATGCAGCAGATCATCAAGCACATCGGCGACGATGAGCGCCGCCACATGGCGTGGGGAACCTTCACCTGCCGACGCCACGTCGCCGCTGACGACAGCATGTGGCAGGTGGTCACCGACCGGATGGCCGAATTGATGCCGCTGGCGCTGGGCACCGTGGAAGCAGGTTCAGAAGACTTCGGGGACACCCCACCGTTCAACATCGATCCGGCAGAGATGGCCGCCTATGCCGCCGACAAGCTCACCCGCCGACTCGGCGCGATCGAATCGGCCCGCGGCGCCGATTTGCGGTTGATCGACCGCGACGCCTCTCCGGAGACCCTCGAGGAGACCTTCCACGCCGAGGACCAATTAGCGATGAGCGGCTAGGGCTGCAGCAAGACCTTGATCGCGCCACTGGCCCGATCGGCCGCCACCCGGAACGCGTCGGCGGCCTCGGCCAGGGGGAAGCGATGCGTGATCACGGCCGCCGCGATCTCCGGATCGGCGGCCAGCGCCGCAGCGGCCTCGGCGAACTCATGCCTGCCGCCGCGGTTGTCGTAACAGTTGCACCCGACCATCGAAAGCTCGTTCATGGTGAATGGGATGCCGGGAAGGCGACGATCGCCTTGTGCGACACCCACCATCGCGATCCGCCCGCCGACCTCCGCCCGCTGCACACAGTCGGCCAGCGCCGAATCGGTCCCGGCGGCTTCGACGACGACTTCGTAGCGGCCGCGCGGTGCGCCCGCGCCGAGCCGCTCCCCGGCCGCCCGCTGGTGGTCGTGGCGCGCCACCAGGTCAACCTCGAGCCCCATGGCACGGGCAGCGGCAACCGCGAGCAGACCAACGCTGCCACCGCCCACCACCAACACCCGCTCCCCCGGCACCGCCGAAACCATTCGCAGCGCGTGCCAGCTGACAGCCAACGGTTCGACCAGCGACGCATCGGCGACGGCAAGGCCCTCAGGAAGGGGCACCAGGCAATCCGGCGGGACCGCCACCCGATCGGCCAAGCCGCCGTCGAACGCAACTCCGAGTAGGCCGTGCGGGACCGACCCGCAGCAGCGCTGCGTGGACCCGCGCCGGCACTGGCTGCAGGTACCGCACCGAACGGTGGGCTCCACGCAGTAAGCGGTTCCGTTGAGCGTGCCGGCGATTTCGTGGCCGAGGGTGACGGGGAGGTTCCAGCCCACCAGTGTCAGATCGCTACCGCAGATGCTGGCCGAGCCGACCTCCAGCACCGGCCAATCGGTGACGGGATCGGCGACCTCCGCCACGGTGGGGACCCCGGCGACACCGCGCACGACTCGCATGGGTCACATTGTGCGGCATGGCTCAACCAGACCTAGTCAGTTAGTGCTAATTGCGATATCGTTTTCGCATATCGCAGTACGTGTTTGTGCATCATTCACCTCAACGAAAGGTCACGGCCATGACGATGGTCGATATTCCCGGCGCGGTCCACATCGGCGCGGACGAACTTCCCTTCGTCGACATCGGAGACGGCTCCAAGCTGAAGGTGATCATGGTGAAGGAGGCCGAAGGCCTGTGGATCCTCGAGAACGTCTTTCAGGCCGGCTATGAGGTTCAGCGCCACAAGCACACCGGTCCGGTGTACGCCTACACCACGTCGGGGGCTTGGAAGTACAAGGAATACGGCTACGTCAATCGGGCCGGATCGTTCCTCTACGAGCCCGCTGGTTCCGTCCACACCTTGCAGATCCTCGAAGACGACACCCACGTCTGGTTCCAGATGTACGGAGCCAACCTGAATCTCGACGACAACGGGGCGGTGGAAAGCGTGTCCGACGGCGCCAGCACCCTGGCCGTGTACCGGAACCTGTGCGCACAGGCCGGTTTGCCCAGCCCCAACGTCCTGCTGGGTTGACCATGACCACCACCGCGGCCTTGGACATCGACCTGGCCGACCCGGACACCTTCGCCGACGGTGTCCCGCACGAGACGCTTGCGGCGCTTCGTCGATCCCACCCGGTGCTCTGGCAGCCGATGGAGAGTCAGCCCGGATTCTGGGCGGTGTTGCGCCACGCCGATGTGGTCTCCGTTGCCCGCCATTCCGAGGTCTTCTCATCCTCGGCCGGCGGCATCACCGTCGAGGACGTCGAAGAGTCGACGCTGCAGCGGGTTCGATCGATGCTGCTGGCCATGGACCCGCCACGGCACACCGCCTACCGGTCGCCGCTGTCGCAGCATTTCCGGCCGCGGGCGATCGGTGGACTGGAGGACCGGGTTCGCCGGACCTGCCGCGCCATCCTCGATGAGGTCGGCGGTGGCACCGTCGAGTTCGTCGGCGACGTCGCCGCCAAACTGCCCAACCGGGTGATCGGAGAGCTGTTCGGACTGCCCCGCGACGATTGGGAGTATCTGCGGAAACTCGCCGAACGGATCACCGCAAGCCAGGATCCCGACCTCGGCAACACCGACGGGCAAGCACGCCCCGGCGGCGAGGAAATGGCGGCCTATGCCGTCGAACTCGCGGCGACCCGGCGGCGCGCCGGCCTCGGTGATGACCTCACCAGCGCGATCTTGGGTGCTCAGTTCGGCGGGAAGCCGATGAGCGACGCTGATTTCGGCGGCTTCTTCGTCCAACTCGTCACCGCGGGCAACGACACCACCCGCGGCATGCTGTCCTCCGGGCTGCTGACGCTGCTTCGGCATCCCGATCAACTCGCCGAACTGCGCGCCGACGCGACCCTGCTACCCGGTGCCGTCGAAGAAATTCTGCGCTACGACAACCCGTTGCACTACTTCAGGCGGACCGCACTGGTGGACATCGAGTTG
>NZ_JBILVF010000113.1:0-11171 GCF_044370595.1 Mycobacterium sp. | reverse complement strand
AGGTCGATCCAGGGTGAGTTCTGGCCGACGGCCAGCGGCGCACGCTTCAGCGCCGAGTCCATCGTCGTGCTCTGGATTGTCAGCAGCGGGACTGTGAAGTTGCTGCACTGCGGATACCCCCGCAGCGCAACCCCGGCCTCCTGGACGAACACCGACAACTGCCCGTCAGACGACGGAATTGGACTCCACGGTCCGCGACTCGAGTCGCAGGATCGCGATCAGGCAGGCGGCGGCCAGCACCCCCACTGCCATTGCAAACACCGTGCCACCGGCGTGCAAGCCCCAGGCCTGCGCAGCCAGGCCCGCACCGACCACCGGTATCGAGAGTGCGATATAGGCCACGACGAAGTAGGCGGAGCTGACTGCGGCGCGGGCATCGGCGGGTGTGCCCTTGTCGACGGCCGCAAGTCCTCGGCTGAAGCTGATGCCCTGACCGAGGCCGGATATCACTGATGCGGCGATCAGTGCTGGAAGCGATGAAAAGTGCAGTGCCGCAGCAAGCCCAACCATGCCGACCACCAGGATGGCGGACCCCAGGGCGACCGCGCGCCGGGGTGCAATCCGGACCGCAACGATCTGTGCGGCCGCCGACGCCGCGAAGATCGAGCCGGCGACCAGTCCGGCTACCGCATGGTTGGCGACGCCGATGATCTCGGCGACGAACGCCGGCGCCACCGCGGCGAACAACCCGGTGACGGCGAAGCCGGCGAATGCGGCCAACCCGGCGATGACGAATATCGGTCGAACCGGCGGGGGAACCGAAAGCCGTTGCAGGCGGGGTTTTCCGCTGCGAGGCGATGTCTCCGGGACGACCAGCACCGCGATCGCGGCAAGGACCGTCAGCACGATGTGCACCATGAACGGCAGCCGCAGCGGCTCCGGTGCGTACTGCACCAACAGTCCGGCCAGGATCGGTCCACTGCTCAGGCCGCCCATATTTGCGATGGTGGCCACTGCGGGGGCCCGGGTGCTCCAGTCGGGCGGGGCCGCCTCGATGACGGCGGCCGTGGCGGTCCCGGTGAACAACCCCGCCGACAGTCCGGACAGCACCCGGCCCACCAGGAGTTGGACCACCGTATCGGCGCTGATGAAGACCACTGCGCTGGCCAGCGCGCAGAACGCGCCCGCCAACAGCACGGGGCGGCGCCCGATCGCATCCGACCAGCTGCCGAACACCAGCAGCGCTGTCAGCACACCACCCGCATAGGTCGCATAGATCACCGTGGTCCCGACCACCGCGAAGTTCAGTTGTTCGGAATACAGCGCATACATCGGGCTGGGCATCGTGGTACCGACCATGATGGCGGCGAAGGCGTAGGCCAGCAGAGCGAATCCGTATCCACTTCGCCCGGAACCCATGGGTCGAGTATGGCCCCCGGGGCGGACCCCTCGGCAGCAACACCACACAGGTCGATCAGGTCGGCCTGCCGCTGACGGTGACGCAGGATCAGGTGGCTGTCGGCTTCGCCGAGTCCCGCGTGCGCGATCAGGGTTTCACCGTGTACCTCACAAACTCGCAGCTGTTGATGTAGGAAAGAGGTCAGGTCGCCGACGGAACGAGGATTCTCATGGATTGCGTCCCGTTCAGATGAGTGCCTGGGCCGTCAGTCACATTCCGCCCTTGCTGTTGTTGACCGGCTTGATCGTGGTGATCACCGGTGGCTCGCTGATGTTGCAGATGCTGTTTCGGCGGCGGTTTCCGTTGTTGCGCGGCGACGAGCACAACGACGTCGCCAAGTTCACCTACGGTGTCATCGGATTCGTGTACGCGTTCTTCTTCGGTTTCATGGTGTCGGCGATGTGGGGCCAGATCAGCTCCGCCGACGCCCAAGCGCGGGTTGAGGGCGCTGCGGGGGTTCAACTGGCCAGGGATGCCGGGGTGTTCGGTCAGTCCGATGCGGCCCGTATCCGAGCCGGCCTGCTGGTGTACGAGAAGGCCGCGATCGCGGAGTGGCCCCGGGCGGCGGCGGGCCGTTCGGCGGCGGCTGACTCCGCGCTGGCCGAGGTCTATCGCGCCTATGAGCAGATCCGGCCGGAGACCGAGGCGCAGAAGGCCTTCCTCTCGACGTCGTTGTCGAATCTGGACAAGGTCAGCCAGAGCCGCACGGAACGAACTTCCCAGGCGCGCACCGATACCGGACCATCCTGGCCGCTGTGGGTGGTGTTCTACCTGACCAGTGCGATGGTCTTGGGGACGGTGATCACCTACGGGGTGCAGAAGCCGTTGATGCACTACGTGATGGTCGCGACGGTGGGGACACTGGTGGCGGTGAACATCTTTCTCGTGGTGCAGTTGTCGCATCCTTTCCTCGGTGATCTCGGCACATCCCCGGAACCTCTCCAGGAGGTGGTGGCGGTGCTGTCCGAGCTCTCCGGTCGGTGAGCCAAGCGACTGGGCGACCGTTCCGGCGTGCCTCTAGTTGCGGCGGGCATCCCGTCGTCGATCACGCTGACCTTCCTCATCGCCTCGCCGCTGATCAGCGAGATCGCCGCGATCATGATCGGTGACCAGTTCGGCTGGCACATCGCGGCCGCCTACGTCGCAGCCGGCATGGTGCTGTCCCTGGTGACCGGCTGGATCTCCTCGCGCTTCAACCTGAGCCGATGGGTCGAGCCAATGGTGTTCACTACGAATACCTTCTTCGGCACAGTTGCAGTAGGAATCATGATCATCGGATTCCTGTTCAACATCATTGGATGACGTCCCAACCCACCACCCAACGGAGTTCCTCATGATCGTGACAATTCTCGGACCAGGTTGCCGCAACTGCCACACCCTTGAGGAGCGCACTCGTGAGGCGCTCACCCAACTCGGTTTGGACGCCGAGATCGAGGCGGTCACCGACTACGCCGAGATCGCCGGCTACGGCGTGATGAAGACTCCCGGGCTGGTGGTCGACGAGGAAGTCTTCGTGGCCGGAAAGGTGCCCAGCGTCAAGGACCTCACCGGACTGCTCGCCGCACGCTGACGCCGTGATCACGAAATCTGTTCCAGTCGATGGCGACGACGACGTCGACGTCGTGGTCATCGGCGGCGGCCAGGCCGGACTTGCCGCAGGCTACTACCTGCGCCGGGCGGGGCATCGCTTCGTCATCCTCGACGATCAGCCAGTGCCGGGAGGCGCCTGGCCGCACACCTGGGCATCGTTGACCCTCTTCAGCCCGGCGCAGTACTCCTCGCTGCCGGGGTGGCTCATGCCGAACTCGCCCAACGGATTTCCACCGGCCCGGCACGTGATCGAGTATCTGCGCGCCTACGAGCAGCGCTATCAGCTGCCGGTGCACCGGCCCGTCCGTGTGCGTGAAGTCATCCGAGACGGAGATCACCTCCGGGTGACGACGTCCTCGCGCCGGTGGCGTGCGCGAGCCGTGATCAGCGCGACGGGCACCTGGCAGCAACCCTTCTGGCCGATCTACCCCGGCGCGCGCACCTTCCGCGGGCAGCAGTTACACACGGTGGGCTACCGCGACGCCGCACCCTTCGCCGGCAAACACGTCGTGGTCGTCGGCGGCGGCAACTCCGCGGCCCAGCTGCTTGCCGAGATTTCCCAAACCACCACCACGACATGGGCCACCAGCACTCCGCCCCGGTTCCTACCCGACGACGTCGATGGACGCGCGCTGTTCGACGTCGCCACCAGGCGTGCCGCCGACCTGGCTGCCGGGCGCCCCGACACCGGCGGCATTGCGGCCCTCGGCGACATCGTCATGGTCCCCCCGGTCAGGGCAGCCCGGGAACGCGGTGTGCTGCAGGCGGTCCCGATGTTCGAGGGCTTGAACACCGACGGGGTCTACTGGGCCGACCACGAACAACACGCGGATGTCATCGTCTGGGCGACCGGCTTTCGCCCAGCCCTTGCCCACTTGCGGCCGATGCACCTGCGAGAGCCTGACGGCACGATCGCCGTGTACGGCACCGAGGCGGTCAAGGAACCCGCCTTGCACCTGCTCGGCTACGGAGACTGGACAGGGCCGGGATCGGCGACACTCATCGGCGTCGGTCGCACAGCGCGTGCCGCTGTGGAAGCGCTCGTGACGAACAGATGAGCCCCGATCCTCAGCCCCCTGGGGAATTCCGAGGACTAGCAGGCGGATTCAATGCCGACACCGGCGGCCCGGTGACTTCGTACACGCGGAATCGTTCGTCGCCGGCGAAGCCCCGGGTGGCATAGAGCAGCCGGGAGAACCCTGCCCCGTCCTGCCACAGGCTCGGATAGCGGATGTTGAGCGCGTCGGCGTCGGTGATGGCGGGGTTACTGACTACGAGGTAGTCGACGCCGTGATCCCACGGACGGTTCAGCGCCGCCTTGAAGTCGAAATCGCTGGTGATGATGAACTGGGTGGGTCGTGCGGAGCTGAGCCAGACACCCCAGGTATTGAATGTGTCCATCAGGACAGCCCCGTCGGGGAGTTGTTGGCTGTCAAAGTAGCTCGCCATCAGCCGGTCGTTGACCATCAACCGCCTATACCACTGCTGCTGGGCCGGCAGACGCTGGGGATGCAACAGCGAGTTGAAGCCGAATTGCAGTTGCTGGTTCCCGATGCGCTCATTGAGCATGGCGCTCACGGTCGTCGGGAATCCGACGGCGACCGACAGTGCCACCAGTGCCGCGCCGATCTGGGTGGCGCGGGTGGTGATCTGCCAGGGTCGGCGCGAACCCACTGCGGGGTTCCACAGGGCCAGTGCGATGCACAGCACCAGGGGGATCGCGGTCAGATAGAACCGGAACCATCCGAACGTCGACGAGGAGAACTGTCCCCACGCCGCGAATGCCAGCACCGGACCGAACGTCACCACCGGTGCAAGTGCGGCGCCCTTACGCGACAGTGCCGCAAACGCGACCGCGATCGCGGCCGCTGGGAATGCGAAGGGTTGCATGCCCATCAGGCGGGCGCCGATCACCACCCATTCCGCCGATGCCGATCCGGCCAGTGATCCGCTTCGATCGGCGGCGCCGGCCACCTGTCTCTCATTGCCGTACTGCGAAGTCAGTGTGGCAAACAGTTCGTGGTTGACCACCCAGCCGGTGAGCGCCCAGGCTGCCACCGCTGTCGCGATCGGCAACAGAATGACGGCAAGGTGAGCCGCCGCAGCAGCGCCTCGGCCTGGGGTGCCGCGGGCAAAAGCGACGACCGCGACCAGCACCGCGACACCGGCTGCCGCCGCCAGCACTTCGTAGCGTGCCAAATAGCCGAGCCCCAGCGCCAGGCCTGCCCACGCAAGGTCTTCAATACGGCGTTCGTCCATCCAGCGCATCAGGTACCGAACGCACCACAGCAGACAGAAGATCTCGGCCGCCTCGCTCATCCCGGAGGCGCCGTAGACAACGATCATCGGCTGCAGGGCGAAACAGGCGACTGCTACCCGTCGCCACCCCGATCCCAGGCCGCGGTCCATAGCGATGCCGCGGACTACCAGCGCCGCGGCGGCCATGAACAGCGCGCTCTGCCCAACGCCGGCCAGACCGTGCGTGCGCAGTTCGGGCCACCATCGAGAGAACAGCAGAAACGGGACCTCCACCAGGCTGGGCAGTGGATTCCAGACGAAGCCGATTGCCGAGAGATGCGGATCCCGGCTCATCAATACGTAGCCGGCGTTGGCGACCCTGCTGGTGGCGTCGGGGTCAAACAGGTTGTAGCGCATCAGCAGGGTATGGCCGACCGCGAAGTACAGCGCGGCCAGCCCGAAGTACAGCAGAACGACGGCTAGGCGAGCCCGCGCCGCCCGGGACGAACCCGTGCCCGGTGACAGCAGCACCGTCGTCACCGACTCACCGGCCTCGTCGACGCCACCGCCGCCAGAACAGCACAGCCCCGGCAAAGCCAAGCACCGCCAGCGCCATGACGGCGGTCAGCTTCATCCAGCGCTTCCAGCTGTCGCCCGGGTACTCGTTGATCAGCGGGCCCCCCTCACGCAGCGTCAGACTGACCGTCCGTCCGGCCGATCCGGTGGCCACCACGTCGCCGGACAGCGAGGCCCAGCCCGAAGGCAGTGCACGGATGAATTCCACGCCGGCATCCACCAGTGACCAGTCACCGGTACCGCTGAGCGCCAATATCTTTCGTCCCGACTGCGAGAACACTTGGACGACACCCGCCGGGCCGTTGAGGTCGACCTCGGTCTGCAGGGCACCGCCGATGTCCACCGAGTCGCCCGGTCCCGGTAGCACGGTCGGCCGCAGACCGGCCTGGGCGAGGTACGGCCCCGGCGCCACCGCGAGCAACCCTCGCCCGGATCGCGCGGCCGTCGCCATGTCGGCCAGCCTCGGGTGCAGGGTCGCCGCGGTCTGCAGGGCCAGCAGGTTGATGGCGGCAACCGCGAAGCGCAGGTGATCCGGGCGGTCGACGACCACGTCGAAGTCGGGCGTGAACGCCATGGGAAGTGCCGGGAATCCGCCGCGGTTACCCGTTCCGGATGTGACCACGACCGTCGAGGCGGGATCGAGCGCAAACTGAATCCGGTCATTGAGCGGGGCGCAGGGCTGACTCGGAAGGTAGCGGAGATCCACCGCGACCCCGACATTGGACTGGATCGACTCTGCCGGGATGGTACCGGTGATGTCGAGTTGGCCGGATTCGTCAAGCCGTCTGGCCGCCAACACCGCGCCGCCCGAGCGCACGACCACCGACGCTTCCCCGCCTGTCACCGGGGTGTAGTGGCCGATGAGTCGCAGGGTGGCCTGCTGGACCGACCCCACCGCGAACTGGCCGATGTCGATCCCGACGTAGAGCGTGGCGGTGCCCTGCACCGATGTCTGCCCACTGACACCCAGCTGGCCCAACGTCATGATCGTCGTTGATCTCGGGATGTCGGCCGTTGCCGCGTCCACACTCGCAGACCGGTTCTGTGCCAGTTCGAAACGGCGATCGGTGAACAGCGCGATCTGCCGGCTGAGTTCCTCGCCGCGGCCGGTGACGATCAGCGCGGCTTCCGGCGTGTTCGGGTTGTTTACCGCCAGCCCGGTCGGGCTTCCGTCGCGCAGTTCGATCACCCGACTGGTCGGCGGCCCCGGCCGGGTGGGCCCGGTCGAGGTGTCGACGTCGATGCGGACCGGAATCGGCCGGTAGCGCCGGGTGAGCTTGGCGGCCAGGTCAAGCACGGCTTGCTGCTGTTCCGCAGACGGCGTCGGCCCGGTACGGATCAGGAACTGATCCAGATAGGCGGGCATGAAGTCCGAGACCACACTCGGGTACGGAGTCCGGCCGGTGTAGGTGGACGCGAGTTGTCCGAGCGTCAGGGAGGGTGGCCGGGTACAGCTGTCCCCTCGCGGATTGCGGCTGCGCACCACGAAACTCAGCTTTGCGATGCCGTCGGTGACCAGGGCCCCGGAGATGTCGACATCGAAGGGTGCCGAGCCTGTAACCCCGGGCGCCGGGATGCTCGCGAGGGTGATCCCTCGCTCGTCGAGCACGTCCACCCGCCCGTCGATGACGTTGACCACCGAACCGATGAAGCCCGTCAGTCGGTCCGGTGTGACTCCCGGCAGGACGGGTATGTCGGTGTCGACCGGTTGATCGCTGCCCAGAATGTCGATTCGATCCGAACGGCCGAGTTGTAGCCAGCCGATCGGTTCGGCCGCAGCGGAATCCGCGATGTTGGTGTTGGGCACCGCCCTGGCGGTGACAGGCTGGCCGACAAGTGCCGTCAGCGCGACGACAACACCCAGGACGGCGATCGCCCGGTGCAGGAGTTTGGTCAAGAGTTCCCCGCTGTCGCGTCATGGGGCGGTGCCAGTCCGTGCACGGTCAACTCCCAGTACGAGGGATGAAAGATCAACTGGTACATCGCTTTGACCGCCGCGATCGACTGCAGAAGCCAATATGCCGGCACCAGCAACGCTGCCCACCACAGGTATGGCTTCTTCAGCGCGACGGTGGTGATCACCCCCGCGAAGACCGATAGCGGCGCCGCGACCAGCAGCAGGGCCAATGACGTGTAGTAGGTGACTGGCGGGAACATCAGAGTGATGGCGTGCGGGCGCGCGACCATCCACAGCAGCATCGCCGACCACAGCATGACGTTGAACGCGTTGAGGATCGGAACGAGTCCGGTCAGGTTGACCAGTCGAATCGAGGCTTTCAGGCCGACTTCACGGCGCAGTTCGAGCGGTCTGCGCAGGTGTACGAGCATGGTTTGCAGATAGCCCTTGTACCAACGGGAGCGCTGCCGAATCCAGTTGACCGCATCGGAATTGGCCTCCTCAAGGGTGATGGAGTCCAGAATCAGGGTCCGGTAGCCGTACCGGGCCAGCCGGACACCGAGGTCGGCATCCTCGGTGACGTTGTACTCGTCCCATCCGCCGACCTCGCGCCACACTCGGGTCGGTAGATGACACGATGTGCCGCCCAGGGGGACGACGCAGCCGGAGCGGGCGACGGCGGGCAGGATCGCGGCGAACCACTGGTCGTACTCCAAGGTGAACCAGCGGGTCAGGAGATTCTGCCTCTCGTTGTGGTAGCACAGCCGGGCTTGCAGGCACGCCACGTCGGCCGGCAACCGCTGGAACGCCACGACCGCACGGCGCAACTGCAGCGGATCGGGGATGTCCTCCGCGTCGTAGATGGTCACCAACTCACCCCTCAACCCGGGCAGCGACATGCCGTAGTTGCATGCCGACGGTTTGGTCTTGGGGGCGGTGTCCGGAACGACGACGACCCGGATCGGCGCGATGGGCACACCCCGCAGTGCTGTTTCGGTTTCGAGGTCGTCTTCCTCGGTGAGTAACAGCACTTCAAGTTTGTCAGTCGGGTACTCCAGGTTTCCCACGCCGCTGAGTAGGTTCCGTACGATCTCCGGCTCCCGATACACCGGCAGCAAGACGGTGTAGACGGGCAGGTCGTCGTCCGGAACTGCGCGAGCCTCGTCGTCGCTGATCGAAACCAGTTGCGGGGCAGCGATTCCCCTGAACGTCAGCAGGTTGCGGTCGATGGTCGACAGCAGGTACAGCAGCGGTGCCACCATCGTCAGTACCGGGAGAACCTCCGCCGGCAGCCTGATGGCCAGGATCGTCAGCACTCCGAGAGGCAACGCCCCGAGGACCAGCGTTCGCGGGCCGAGTGCGCCGAGGGCTGAGAATCGTTGGTCCAGCAGGGGAGTCCGGGTTTGGTCGAGGCAGGCGTCAGTCATTGTCGGCCTGTGCGGCGGTCACGATGTCGTCGACGACTCTTTGTGCCCGGTCACGGACCGCCGGATCGACGATCGTCGATGGATCGGCCTGCTGGCGGGTCAGCCACAGGATCGGATCAACAACAGTGCGGCGCAGGGATGGCGGCTCCGGCAGTGGCGGCGGGTCCTGGAGCGTCAAGTCCTGGTTCACCACGACGAAAACCTGTTGAAAGGTCTCGGCGGTGGCCCACAGCCAACTCACCGCGTACCAGTGCTGATTACCGCCGGTCGTCGCGGCCGAGGAGTCGGTCGCCGACACCAAGGCTCCCTTGATCGCGCCGATGTCGATGAAGCGGTAGTTGACGATGGACGGTGCCGGGTACCAGATGACGTACTGAGACGTTCGCAGCACCTCAAGGTTGCCGGCGGTGATGACGTCGACGGCGACGGCAGGCTGGCCCTCGGACGAAGGTAGTTGATACCTGCGGAAAGTCGCGTCAGGGCCGAGGAAGCGTTGGACGAAGCCGAATTGCTGTACCGGGGCGAGGCCAGCCCGTTCTGTCCAGGTGCCTTCGACGCGGGTGAGTTGCGCCGCCGGGATGGCTGCCGAGGCCGGTGTGGTGAGCAGCAGGTGCGCGCCGGCGACGACAGTCAGCGCCAGCAGTGCCCGCTTTGAGCGATGCGGCAGTGAGGTGATGGTGTCCTTGCCAGACCCCTCTTCACTGGCAAGAACACCATCACGTATGCGGTGCCCGTTCCGGCGTGCCCTGAGTCGTTGCAGCAGAAAGAAACCGAGTAGCGGAATGACGCCTGCGGTGATGACAACCGGTATCGGGCGTGGAAGTCGGTCGAGTGCTGAGGCCGCCCCCAGGCCTGCGAACACACAACCGACTGCCACGGCCACGCGCAAGGGCAACGGGCTGCGTCTGCCGGCGAGGAAGACCGCGAGCGCGCCAAAGCCGCCGGCAACTCGCGTGCCGGCAACGGTGGTCCCGCCGAGAGCGGCGGTCATCAACAGCCATGGCAGCGGGGTCACGGTCAGTATCGAAAAGAAGAGCAGTGACGGCATCTGTCTGACCCGAGCGGTACCGAAGAGGATCGTCGCCACGCAGGCCATCCAGATCGCGGCGCTGATGATGCTAAGCCCCCACAGATTCGCTATCGTCGGAAACCGTTGTGCAGCACCAGTGCTCAGCAACAGTGCGAGTCCACCGAAGCCGATGGCCAGGATCCAATCGGTTTCGCCATCGCTCACCCCGCGCGGGGCGTTCGCACCGCCGTAAGCGATCATTGCCAGCAGAATCGGCATGACCATCAGGTATGACGCCCGTGAGCCCTCGTTGATTGAGCGCGCGATCTCATAGAAGACGCCGCCGTAGGCGAGCAGCGTCAAGGCCAACAGCCCTGTGATTCGCAGCACCAACTGGCGTGTCATCGGTATCTGCCCCGACCCGGTTCCCCGATTCTCTCTACGTCCGGTTTCGCAACCTGGCCAACGCGGTCCTGAGCAGCCCTTCGACCTGCGCTGGGGGGACACCCATCCGCGCGGCGATGTAACTCTGGGGGACCGCGTCACAGAAACGCATTGTCACCGCAATGCGTTCCCGCTCCGGCAACTCCGGCAGTAGCGGCTGGAGCGCTTCCCAGGCACTTGTAGCCGGCCGGTCCTCCGAGTCGAGAAGTAACCCCATCATCGATCCCCCCTGCAGTAGGCAACAACAAATCTGCACAGGGATTTGAGCTGAAAATTCCAGTTGCTCTGGAGAATTAGCCTTAGTCAGGCCCGCACAGAAAGCTACCCGGGGACTGGGGGAAGCAACGTGACTCGAACTTTACGCGCCGCGGAGCAGTGAAAGCAACTATCTGTCTTTATCTGCGACACCGCCGACCCGGTGAAGTGGCCGCTCCTCGGTCGGTCGCCGCCTACGCTGGGCGCCGTGTGCCTGCGCGTCTTCATTCTCAGCGACGAGCCGCTGCCGCCGAGCGTCCGAATGCGTGGATGCAGCGTGGACCCGATCCAACCGGCTCCCGCGTGGAGGGCGCTCTCGCCGACCTCGACCCATGC
>NZ_JBILVF010000245.1:0-3003 GCF_044370595.1 Mycobacterium sp. | reverse complement strand
AGTCGTCGGCGTAGGTGAAGAAGTCCTTGCGCAGCGCCCAGGTGATCCAGTTGACCGGCTGACCAAGCAACCCAGCCGCCTCGCGGGTGCTGTAGATCCGCTCCCCGCGGCACACCCTGTCGGACCGCCCGGCGCTGCGGGCCAGGTTCGCCTCGATCTCGGCGGTCAGCGTCCGCGAGCCGGCAGCGGCCAGCGCCGCGATGTCGAGGTCGTCAACGGCCTTGACCTCCTCCCGCAGCGCGGCGTCGAGGGCGCTGTAGCCGCCCTCCGTCGGGCACGGCGACATGTGCTGGCCCAGCAGCAGATTGAGGCCGTGGCGCTGCAGGGCGAGGCTGAGGCGTCGGATGTGGGCCTCTCGGCAGAGATCCTGGAGGGGAAACGGGCTCCACAGCGAGGTGCGGGTGGCGACGGCGCGACCGAGCGCTGCGACGACGGCGTCCAGTTGAGCGAGGTCGTCGCTGGCCGCAGCGGCCCCCACCGGGAAGGCGAACGTCTCGGCGATGCGGGCCCCGTGCTCGGCGGCCTTGTCGGCCAGTACCTGCCGACGGCTGGCGGTGTCTTCGTCCCCGATCACCAGCACGGCGTAGTCAACGTTGGTCTCCGTCATAGTGCTCCCCCTTCTCTCCCGAACGCCAGGATATCAGAAATCGTCTTATTTATCAAGCTTACCGCGCTAAATGCTAGTATCATTCACTATGGGCAACAACGCTTTACCATCAGCGCGCCGTAGTAGCACTGTATCAACACGCACTGACAAAAAATTCCATCCGCATCCTCGCCCCATCGTGGCGGTGGACATCGCGCTGCTGAGCCCGAATCTGGATGACAAGCGCCTCGAAGTCGCCGAGATGTGGCGCGAGGACACCCAGAGCTGGGCACTGCCGGGTGCGTTCCTGCGCGAGGGCGAGACGCTGGCCGACGCCGTCAGGCGCTGCCTGCACGACAAGCTCGGCGTGCACGGGATTCGCCTTCGCCAGTTGGAGGTGTTCGACGACCCCTACCGCGACGAGCGCGACTGGGTGCTGTCGGTGGCGCATGTGGCCGTGGTGCGTCCCGAACAGTTGCGCACGCTGGGCACCGGCTCGGCGACTCGCACCCGGATGGCGCCGGCGGACCGGCCCGGGACCTTGGCCTGGGACCACGCCGACATCGTCCGATTGGCCAAGAACAACCTCCGCAGGCGCTATCAGTCCAGCGCCGACCCCGAGCACCTGTTGCGCACGGAGTTCACCATGCGCGAGCTACGGCGGATCCACGAAGCTGTCGAGGGCGACGACTTCAAACACGATGCCTTCCGCCGCGCGATGGCCGACCACGTCGTCAGCACAGGGAGATTCGAGGGCACCGGAAGCCGCGGACGGCCGGCGGAACTGTTCGGCAGGGCCAGGTGAGGCCGGCGGCAACCGCAGTCCCGTCACCCCCGGCGGCATCACCACTTGCCCGTCATTCCGACGGCGTTGGTGCGACGACCCGCGAGTCGTGCGGAGTGTAGTTCTCCCAACGGATCTGCGGCTCGCCGTTCCAGCGGTAGGCAACCATGGCGCCGGCGCGGAAGGCGCTGAAGTCGACGCAGGCGGTGTAGGCGGTCCAGTCGTCGCGGTGGACCGGCTCCCACTCCCGCCAGTAGTGGCCGTAGAACAGCGGCACCGTGTCCTGGTAGACGAAGGACAGATACTTGGGGTCGACGTCGCGCGGCTCGTAGATCGGATAGGGATCGCGATTTTCGAACTTCGCCCCGCGCAGTTCAGCCAGACCGGGCAGGCTGGCCGCCTCGTGGTCCCACCACCGGATGCGGGCTTTCCTGCGTTCCTTGCCCGCCTCGTGATCCCAGTACGGCAGCATCCCGTGGTCGGGCAGGTGGATCTCGGGCCCCTTGAGCAGAACCTCGACGGCCTCATACAACTCGCTGCCCTCGCGGGTGGCCTCGACGAAGTGCGCGACGGTCGACAGCCGGTCCGATCCGTTGGTGGCGGCGCGCATAGCGTCCATTGAGCCCGGGTGCCAGCAGGCGTGCACCACGCGGATATCCCCGAGGTCCAGCCACAGCGGAAGGCTCTTGAACCAGTCGATGTAGTGAGCCTGCTGCCCAGGTGTGACTTGGGTCAGGAACTCGATGTGCTGCGCCTTGTTGTGTTCGGTGTGCGGTCGCAGCGGCTCCCCGGTCTCGGGATGTGTGGTGGCCCAGGCGACCGCGTTGAATTCGTGATTGCCCATCACGATCTGCGCGCTGCCGGCGTCGACCATCGCTTTGACCAGCTGCAGCACCTCGAGCTGCTCGGGACCGCGGTCGATCAGATCGCCGACGAACACCGCGGTGCGTTCCGAGTGCCGGTAGACCCCCGCGGATTCCTTGCGGTAGCCGAGTTTGGCAAGCAAGCCAACCAGTTTGGTGGCGCAGCCGTGAACGTCTCCGATGATGTCGTAACAGGGCCCGCGATACGGCAAGCTCACTCTCCTCCCTTCCACTGGCATCTCCCCCTCCGTCTCTTACAACCACGCGATCGTCGATTCTATTCCCAACCTGGCTCCCCGTCGACGCAATCATGGTCGTGCACAGTTACTTTCGCCGATCCCGTCATCCAGCAGCTCCACATGACCGTCGCCCACCGTGATGGGAAAGCCGCCCATCATCTGCGGCACCTGCATCCACAACTCCCGGCCCGGCGGCTCGTGGAGAACCGCCGCGCTGGGGGTATAGGTGTAAGCACCTCCCGCGCCAACGGTGACTGTGCCCCTCCAGGGCGTGTACGTCAACGGCGGCTACTAGGTGAACCCGGCGTCGTACGCGTCGGATTCGCTCAACCCGTAGACCTCGAAGTCGATTGCGCTGAACCCGGCTTCGGCCGCAGCGGCCGGCCCAGCCGGTACCACTCCTGCACCACGCCCCGAGGGCTCCGAGGGCTCCGAGGGCTCCGAGGGCTCCGAGGACCCAACCCGCGCCGGCTCCGAGTCCCGCTCCTGGCGCGGCGCCACCGCTTCTGCTGCTACTTCCGCATCCGCTTC